>JAGVOV010000112.1 GCA_020052545.1 archaeon
ACTAATGTCGCTTTCATTCAATTCACCCCGTTCATTTTTATAAATAGCGTGAAAAGATGATCATATTTAAAAGTTTGGTTTTTTGACAGTAAGATTTATATACTAAAAACGGCCTAGAATATCTATGGAAAGTAAGAGGCACCTTTACGCCTACGCCGGAATGGTGTTCATCCTTGTCGCGCTTTTTGGCGTGCTGGTTTTCAAAGGTGGCCAGCAGAATCAGGCTGGCGCTGCAGTATCGGCAGGCGTACCGGCAAAATGCGTTGTCGCGAGCGATAGGAACGCGCCCGACTTCAGCTGGAAAGAGATGAAATGCAGCCAGGCTTTACCGCCAAACTGCGACAATTGGGATTTCTGCAAGCCTAGATGATCCCAAGAATTATTTCTCTCAGCTTTTTCGCGTCAGCCCTTCCCTTTGTGGCCTTCATCACCTGGCCGACAAGGAAATTCAATGCTTCCTGCTTCCCGTTCTTGTAATCCTGGACGACACTTGGATTTTCAGCCACTGCTTTCCTGCAGAGCTCATCTATCCCAGAATCGGTAGGGAGCGCTGAAAGGTTATTTTCTTGGACGTGTTCTTCAACATTGAATCCATCGTCAAAGATCTTCTCAATTATCCTTTGCCCCGTCCTTTCAGTTATCTTGGTTGATTTGATAAGGTCCATAAGCTTAACAAAATTCTCGGCGTTTTGTGGAGGCTGCTTGATGCCTTTCTTATTCATCACCCTTGTAAGCTCTCTTCTTATCCATTTTGACGCAAGCACCGGGTCAGCGAACGCTGAAACGCGCTCAAAGAATCTTGATATCTCCTTGTCCTGGCAAATAACTTCCGCATCCTCTTTGGCGATGCCAAAATCCAGCATGAACCTTTTTACCCTGTGCTGCGGAAGCTCGACGTTGATGATACTTCTCTCTATTTCTTCATTTATGATTATGGGGGTGAGATCCGCGTCAAATATATAGCCATAGTCATCCTCCGTCTCTTTCTGCCTCAATGATTCAGTTATCCTCTTCTCTGCATTCCAGCCCCTTGTCTCAAGCCTTATCACCCCTTCTTCCCTGAAGGCTTTCCTCTGTCTCTCAATCTCATATGATATCGCATCCACAATATCCTTGAATCCTGAGATATTCTTTATCTCAACCCTTGAGAAGTTGCTCTCCTCGATTGAGACATTTGCGTCTGCCTTGATGATGCACATGTCCACATCAAAGATGCCAAGATATTCCATTATCTGTCTTAATGACTTAAGCAATTCTCTGGCTTCCTCAGCATTCTCCATCTCCGGCTCTGTGACAATCTCCATAAGCGGGATGCCGCTCCTGTTATAGTCTATAAGGACAAAAATAGAATCCTGTATCGTACCGGAATGCACCAGTGAGGCTGGATCTTCTTCCAGGTGAAGCCGCCTCAATCCAATCTCTTTATTCTCCAGCTTTATCTTTCCATTCAAGCCGAGAGGAACTTCAAACTGGGTTATCTGGAAATTTTTTGATAGGTCTGGGTAGAAATAAGTCTTCCTTGAGAAGAACATCTCTTTGCTTATTGTAAAGTTAAGCGCCTTTGCGGCGCTCAGCGCGAATATCAATGCCTTCTTGTTCAGCATTGGCTTGCTTCCGGGCATTCCCAAGCAGATTTCGCAGCATGCTGAATTGGGCTCAGAAGAATTTGTACCGCAGCCGCAGAAGAGCTTGCTCTCTGTCCTGAGCTGCACGTGTATCTCGAGGCCTATCATTGACTTCATTTCCTATACCTTTTGTAAGTTATGAGCAAAAATGTCAATATTATCGCGGTGATCGCCACGATTATGAAAGTTTCCACCAAGATTATGGCAAAATCAGTCATGTTCACGCCGCTTCCCCTTAGCTTCTCATAGAAAAAAATCAGCGTCGCGATTATCAATGAGAAAGCAAATATTATCGCTGCCCTCTTGATCCTACGGTTCAAACATCTCACCCATTGAGACAAGCATGTCTTCTTTCATGTGGTCTGCGATGAATTGTATTCCCACTGGCATGCTGTTGCTCATTCCTGAATTAAGAGTGAGATGGGGAAGACCGGCAAGGTTCGGGCCGACAGTCATTATGTCCATCAAGTAATTCTGCATGGGCGTCAGATTCTGGATTGCGCTGAATTTTGGCGCTATTACCGGCATTGTAGGAGAGACGAGAAGGTCATATTCATTGAAAGCTTTCTTGTATTCCTCTATTATCAATGTCCTGAGCTTCATCGCCTTCAGGTAGAAAGCTTCCCTGAAGCCGGACTGCCTGGCAAATGTTCCTAAGATTATCCTCCTCTTTGCCTCATCACCGAAATACTTGCTCCTGACATTTGAAAAGTATTCATTGAAATTCCCATCCAATTTTTCTGCTGCCCCGTATCGCAGGCCGCAATACTTTGCCAGGTTTGTCGATGCCTCTGACATCGCGATTATGTAATAGGCTGCGAGGGCATACCCTGATGATAATGGCAGCGAAATCTCTTCTGCCACAATGCCAAAGTCCTCAAGATTTTGGATTGTCCTCATGACATTTATCCTGACTCCTTCATCTATACCTTCGCTTAATGTCTCTTTTATTACGCCGACTTTCCTTATCTTTCTCTTCTGATGGCTGAATGCATCAAGGCTTGTGCCATCCTTGTCATCCTTTCCTGACATTATCTCTAGGGCAAGCTTGCACTCAAAAATGTTTTTCCCCATGACACCAATCTTGTCAAGGCTGTTTGCATAATCTATCAGCCCATATCTGCTCACTCTCCCGTAAGTTGGAGTAAGGCCTATGACGCCGCAGAATGATGCTGGACAAGCGATGCTGCCGCCAGTGGATTCAGCGATCGAGATATGGGCAAAATCGGCCTTTGCAGTCATTCCTGCCGATCCGCCGGAGCTTCCACCGGTGCATCTTGACATGTCATGCGGGTTTTTCGGGAATTTGTGCGTGTTTGTGGAGAAGCTGCCGAAGCCGAATTCATCTTGGGTGGTTTTGCCCATTATTATGGCGCCTTCTTGCTTCAATCTTTTTATTGCTGTGGCATCGAATAATGGCCTGTAGCCTTGCAGTATCCTGCTTCCTGCGGCGCTCTCCAACCCTTTGACGCAGATGCAGTCCTTGACTGACACGGGAAGCCCGGCAAACCTCAATCTTTGCCCCTCGTTTATTCTTCTCTGTATTTCTTCGGCCTGTCTTATAGCATCCTCATTGAAATTGTAGAAATAATTATAATCATTGTCTATCTGCTGCGCTTTCCTCAACGCTTTGTGCGTGTTCTCCACTATGTCTATGCTGCCGATGGCCGCATCATCCAGGAAATCCTGCGCTTTCATGTTATCCTCGGCCCCTTGAAATAAGCGTCTTTCCTGTGCTCTGCATTCTTCAAAGCCTCATCCTGCCTCAGGGATTCGATGACAATATCTTCGCGCATGATGTTTGTATTTCTTATCGGCTGGAAGGAAGGCTCGACATTCTCAGTATCGACTTCTTTTATCTTTTCGAAAGCTGCCAATATCTCATTCGCATCATCTGTGAACTTGTCCAATTCTGAGATTGTCAGGCTGAGCCTGGCGCTCCTTGCCACCTTCAGGATATCGTCTTTTGTCGGCATAGCTCTTAAAATGGCAGCAAGGTTTTTAAACCTAACTGAAAATATTCAGCTTATGGCGATATATTTCATCACATCAAAAAAGCACAAGTTTGATGAGGCCAGAGCCATAATTCCCGGCCTGAAGATGAAAAGCCTTGACTTAAAAGAGATACAGAGCATGGACCCGAAAGAGATCCTTGAGGCGAAGCTTCTTGAGGCGAGGAAAAAGCTGAAGGGCAGCATAATTGTGGATGATGTCTCTGTTGAGTTTCCTGGCCTGAACGGATTTCCCGGCCCTCTAGTCAGGTGGATGTATGAGATTGTCGGGAATGAAAAGATACTGAAAGCGCTTGACGGCGTGAAAGACCGAAGGATGAGCTTCAGATGCACTCTCGGCCTCTGGCACAGGGGCAAAGCATATTTTTTTGATGGCTATGTCAAAGGGAAAGCTGTGAAGCCGCGCGGCAATAACGGCTGGGGCCTCGACCCTATATTTTTGCCAGATGGCCACAAGAAGACTGCCTCCGAGATGACAATGGAAGAGAAGAATAAAGTCAGCCATCGCGGACTGGCTTTCAATAAACTGAGAAAATTCTTAGAGTCTCGATAACTTTTTCTCGAATTCTTCCAGGGAATGCACGACATGCTTTCCTTTTCTCTTTCTACTCCTGTCAAGATAAAAGGCCTTTATGCCGAGCTTTCTCGGGATAAGATAGTCAAAATCATAGTCGTCCCCAATGTGGGCCATTTCGGCAGGCTTTATCTTCATGTCCTTCAGGACTTTAAGGAATATCTTTTTGCTTTTGACTTCCTTTAATTCTGAAGTACAAGAATATACCCTTTTGAAGTATTTTCTTATCCTTGTTGTCCTCATCTTCAGCTCCAAGAATTCCTTTATTGCGTTTGAAGTTATAATCAGGGCATAATATTTCTTTAATCTTTTAAGTAGCGGTCTTGTCTCTGAAAAAGTTTTGATGGAGCCCTTTGCCGCATCAATTAGCTGTTTTTTTGTGAGCGTGATGTTTAACTTTTTTATCCAATAGCTGATATCATACCATTTCATGTCATATTTCCCGACTTCATTGTAATATTCCCACACGGCCCTGTATGCCTCTTTATAGGAGAGATTGTTGTTTTTCGCAAAATTCCTTATGATTAGCTTGTCCCAGAATATCCTGTCGAATCTGCCGTGCTCCAATGTTCCATCAAGATCAAAAGAAACAACCTTGATCATATAAGCTTCCTTATCTCGTCAATGACTTCTTCTGTTGTCGCTGTGAAGCTGCCCATGGCAAAATCCTTCTTGCCGCCGCCTTTGCCGTTGAATTTTGATGTCACTTGCTTCAATATTGAGGAAGCGTCATGGCTAAGATCTTTGCTAACAGTTATAATTAGCTGCTGTGTCTTTTCTGTCCTGTTTATGAACGCCACTATTGATTTCTCTTTTGAGAGCTCTGAGGCTTTCTTTATCAGTATCTCTTTTTCGTAATCGGCAAACTCTTTAGCATAGAACTTTATGTCTTTCACAAGCTCATGCCCTATCTTGTCAGCTGCGCTTTTCGCCAGCTCCCTCATCTGTTTCTTCATGCTCTCCTGCCCATCTTTCAGATTTTTCACCGTTGCGGTGATTTTGCCGTCATCAGTCATCAGGACTTCTCTTAACTCCCTAGTTATCTTAGACATCTCATAAAGGTCCTCTATGACATTGACCTTGAACCTTATCTCATAGCTTCCTGTGCCGGTCGAATTGAATCTTGTTATCAGGACATGGCCTATATCTTTTGTAGAATGGCAGTGCGTGCCGGAACATGCGCTGTAGTCAAAGTCCTCTATCTCTATGATCCTTATTTTCTCTTCCTTTATCCTGTCTATCTTTATCCTCAAGCCTTCAAGTTTTGCCGCCTCTTCTTTTGTGTAGAGGTGCTCAATGATCGGTCTGTTCTCCCTAATCATCATGTTCGCCAGCTCTTCTGCCTTGAAAAGGTCCTGCCAGGTTATCTCTTTTGAGAACACGAGGATCTTGCTCTCATCCTCGTCTAGCGCAACCTTATCAAGCTTCAGGTCTTTTATGAAATGCTCCATGCTTTTGAAAAGAAGATGCTCGCCCGTGTGCATCCTTGTCAGCAGATTCCGCCTTTTCTCGTTCAGGATAAGCTCGACTTCATCTCCAATATTTAGCTTGCCATCAAAGGGCTTAATCTTATGAGCTATTGTCCCGTTATTTTTTATCGCTTCAAACATCTCGCCGAAAAAAGAAGAGGATTTTATCATGCCGGTGTCAGAAGGCTGGCCGCCGCCAGAAGGCCTGAATATGGTGTCGTCAAATTCAGCTATGTAAAAGCTGTTTTCCTGCTTCAATGATGTTATCTTGGCCATAAGTGAACAGAAACGCCTTTGTTTTAAAAATATTTGCAAGCCTTGTTTGCAATTATTGTAATTACTTAAAAGTAATAAAAATAGTAAGATTTATAAGCACTCTGCCTTTCTCCACTGCCATGAATGATTCTCCAAAGCAGGTAATCATGGGTGCCCTAGTGGATGTAGATGAAACCCTTGTAGAGTCAGAGCATTTGCATCTGCTCGGCTGGCAGATACCTTTGAAGAGAGACCATAAGGTTGATCTAACTGAAGAGGCATATCTTAAGTACACGGGAAGAAATGCGCTGAATATAGCCAATGATCTTATTGCAGATTACCGTCTTGAAACGAACCCTCAAGAGCTACTTGAGAGCAAGCTTTTCCTGATGCCAGAGCTTTTCAAGACACAGCCGCTTGGATTGAAGCCCGGAGCGAAGGAACTGCTGGAATATTTAGGAGACAATAGACTCCCTACTTGCCTCGTAACGTCTGATTATATGATGCATAATCATATCAAGCTTCT
>JAGVOV010000084.1 GCA_020052545.1 archaeon
CATTTCGATAAGAGTTTCTCTGATAACATCGAGCATGATTATCACAGGGTCAAGCAAGGCATAATAAGCGCTGAAGAACATAGGCTGAGAGCTGCGCACCACCTGAAATTTGTTAAAGAATCAAAGTATCCTGCTGAAAGGACAGACCATGCAGGAAATGCCCTGTCACACCTCAACATGGCCTTGAATGACCTCAATTTTACAAGGACGATAATCCAGCAGATAAATGCAGAGATGAACAAGCATGGCCTGCCGAGATGGGTCATGATTGATGCTGATGTCGCAAAGCTAATTGATGATGTCAAGGGCGATTATGGTCAGCTACGCTCAATCTAGGTGCCAAAATGCCAGCTAAGGCCGATTTCTTGCCCGGCAACAAGATGATACCCTGGATGTGGTCTAATTTTGTGCAGATATGCAAGATAATAATCACATTCGGCCAGGTCGAGAGAGACTTCAAGACCCATGCGGGCGAAGAGTGGGATGAGGCGATAGCAAACATAAATCTTCTAAAGACAAAGTATGTTAGCAAAGATTTCCCAAGGAACATGAAGCTGAAGCTGACGAAGGTAAAGAACGGCCTGATAGAGGCAGAGGCTTTCAGGATTGAGGCGAATGAGCATGCTGCGGGCGCAAAGAGGGCGAGAAACATAGCCGACAGGAAAGACAATGCGGCCATGGCTCTTGAAACACTGGACAAGGCGCTGGAACATCTTGTGAAAGCGCGTTCTTCAGTCTGGGCAGTGAATCAGATGATGATAAAAGAGGGCCTGAAGCCATTGGTCGGATTGTCAGAACAGATGGACCGTTTCATCTTTGACATCAAGCAGGATATTATTGCAATGAAGCAGAGCGCCTGAAACAAATTTGACCAATAGCTTTAAATATCCTCATTTTCTCCCTTCCTCTATAACTTTTCTGAGGTAAAGATGGGAGAGACAAAGGTTGTGAGCGCGGGAGAGATACAGAAAGGCAGCTATATCGTCGTTGATGGGGCAGCCTCCAGGGTTGTCAGTGTCGATATCTCAAAGACTGGGAAGCATGGGCATGCCAAGTCTAGGATCCAGGCTGTCGGCCTGATAGACAACAAGAAGAGAGAGATGGTCATTCCGACTCACGACAATGTTGAGGTTCCGATAATAGAGAAGAGGACAGCACAAGTCTTGTCAGTCCACGATAACACGGCAAATGTCATGGACGCGGACACATTCGAGACTTTTGATATCGAGATCCCAGAAGAGATGAAGGCTGATGTCGTGTCAGGAACAAATGTGCTTTACTGGGTCATCTTGGACAAGAGGGTTATGAAACAGACTAAAGGTGGGGAATAATGGTCAAATTTCCAGAGGCTGAAGCAAGGCTATTCCATAATATGTTCGTGTGCAGGCGCTGCAAGACTAAAGTTAGGGCGCCGAACATGAAAGTTATAGCGAAGAAGATAAGCTGCAGAAAATGCAAGAGCAAGGTTCTGAGACCCGTCAGAAGGAAGTAAGATGCCTTTCCATCATAGGATTTTTTCTCTGCTAGCAAATCCTAAAGATTCTTTCAAGGAGCGCCTTGATTTTGACATGGCGCTGAATTATTTTGTCATATTCATGCTGGTTGACATAGTGCTTTTCGCTACAAACCACATGAAGAGCATATTCAATGCCATCACGATGATTGTTGGAAGCAACATAATCGGCAGCCTCTTTGCGAGGATCTTATTGACCGTCCTTTTCACTTTCCTCTTCTCGGTGCTCGCCATGTTCTTCCTGGGCTTTATGCTGCATCTAGTGGTTAAAGCATATAAAGGCAGCAAGGATTACAAGGCGACTGTGGAAGCTTTGATATACAGCCTCTCACCTCTGCTCATCATAACGCTGCTGGCAAGCCTCAATGAGGGCATATTGCAGTTCTTTGTCAAGCGGCCTTTCATCATCCTGCTTGCTGTTGTCTACACAGGTTTCATATTAAAAAACGCCGTGCAGAACATACATAAGATGGAGAGCGTCGGGGCGGCAGCTTCTGTCATCATAGTGTTTGTCTATGTCTATATCCTGGCCAGTTCTGCCCTGCAGACTGCAATCTTCTATTCAGCCGCGATATTGTTGATATATTATTTTAGGCAATATCTTTTATCAAACGGCGGCGTGCTTATGTACAAGAGCAAGATCGGCCTCGGATTTATGGAGAAGGCAGCGACGAGCTTGCCAGGCCTTTTTTCATTCCTTGGCACGGTTGCCATAGTGATAGGCTTCACCGGAATGCTGGCGATGTCAGTATTGTTGGTTTACAATATCTATGAGCTTATCTTTGTGCCTGGAACGCTGCCTGCGATCTCACCCATACTGCCTGGCGTCGACATCCCCGGAAGCCCGATAACAACACCATTATGGTACACATTGATCGCGATCCTTATCGTTGTTGTGGTACATGAATTTTCCCATGGCATAATAGCGAGATTGTATAAAATTCCTGTTAAGAGCTCCGGATTGTTCTTTCTTGGCCCTATAACCGGAGCTTTTGTCGAGCCTGAAGAGAAGGCATTGAAGAAAAAAAGCTACAGGCAGCAGCTTGCTGTGTTTGCGGCAGGGCCTTTCAGCAACATCCTGTTTGCTATCCTTGTTATATTGCTCTTTGGGCTCCAGATTCCTTATCTTGTCCCGAGCTCATTCACGCAGCACACTGCCGTGCTGAACCTTGGCGAGATTGTGCCAAGCCTAACTGATGTGGAAAGCTACCGCATAGACAGCATTGTCAACAATTCGGCTGCGCAGCGGTCAGGGCTGAAGGAAGGCATGAAGATAATAGCTGTTGATGGTATCAATATCAAAGATACAGAGAAAGTGGCGAGCCATATGGAAGCTTTCAAGCCTGGGCAGGCCGTGGAAGTGCAGACAACGGAAAGCCTTTTTGTGCTCACTTTGAAGCAAAATCCAAAGTTGCCGGAAAGAGGCCAGATGGGCATCAGCTTCACGCTGACATTCAAGACATCTGAAGCAGCGTTGGCAAAATACGGCAGCTTTGGTGTAGGGCTGCTGGACATAATTTCCAATATCATATTCTGGCTCATACTAATATCATTGGGAATAGGCATAGCAAATCTTTTGCCTCTTGGCCCTGTCGACGGCGGCCGGATGCTCCAGGTTTTGTTATGGGGGATTATCAAAGACAAGGAGAAGGCAGACAAGATATGGCAGAAGACCGCTATACTCTTCATAATAATGGTTTTATTCATTCTCACGTTCCAGCTCTTCAAATGGGCAGGGATGCAGTTGATTGGTTAAGAATTAGGAAAGATTTAACAATCAAAATTGGTTTCTGATCTACATGATAAGCGTAATATTGATTGAGCCTGGGAGTTCAGGCAATGTAGGCAGCATTGCCCGCATCATGGAAAACTTTGGCTTCAAAGAGCTTATCTTGGTGAAGCCAAAGTGCAATCATCTTGATGAACAGGGAATAATGTTCGCAAAAAGCGCAGGAAAGACTTTGAAAGCCGCTAAGGTTGTAAGTCTTGAATTTTTAAAAAACTTCGATACACTAATAGCAACAACCTCGAGATTAGGCTCAGACTACAATATACCAAGAAGTCCACTCAATCCCCAGCAGCTAGCTGAGAAGCTTGCTGGCGTGAAAGGAAAAATTGGGTTGGTTTTTGGAAGGGAAAGTTCCGGTTTGAATAATAAAGAAATTGCATTGTGTGACTTTACTGTAACGATCCAGACCTCAACAAAATATCCGGCCATGAACCTTGCGCAAGCAGTTAATGTCGTCCTTTACGAGATCTACAAGAAGAAAGGAAGGAATAAGATTGGGGCTGGAATAAAGCTGGCAACGAAGAAAGAGAAGGACATATTGCTAAGGAAGGTTTTTGATAAATTGAATAAAACAAATTTCTCAACACAAGAGAAGAGAGAGACACAAAAGACATTATGGAAGAAACTTGTCGGGAAAAGCTTCCTTACGAAGCGAGAATTATTTGCTCTGCATGGCTTCTTCAGCAAGCTGAAATAAAAGTTCATTTCTCCGAAAATTATATACATACTCGCTGGCGCTCGTAGCATATAATTTTCCTAGAAAATTATATATATACCATATTGTAAATAATTCTTCATGCGCGGAAGACCATTAAAAAGCCCGATAAGGCAGAACATCGTTGAGCTTCTTCTATTCCTGAAACAAGGCTATGGCTATGAAATTGTTAAACATTATCTTGCGGTCTTTCCGAAAGTGGCGCAAAGGAGCGTATATTATCACCTGAAGAAAGGCCTCAAGACAGGCGAATTTGTCGTGCACGAGATCAAGGAAGAGAAAGGCCACTTTAGCTGGGGGCCTTATGTCGAAAAAGTATATTATGGCCTTGGCCCGAATGCAAAGCCTTTGATGCCCGATAACGTAAAAGTCTACATGGAAAAACTTAAGAGATAGTTGCCATTCTTTAATAGTAACAATAGAAAGGTTTTTAAAGCAAGCTTTTGTTCCAGAACAGACTAGTTGCGAGGTTGAGAAAATGAGCACAAAAACAACTTTTGAGACACCAAAGGCAGACAAGATCCTTGGCAGGAATTATGATATAGCAGGGGGAGAGACCGAAACATTAGAGCAGCAGCTCGAGAAGAGAGTTCCGGAGGCCTTTAAGGCGATGGAAAGCTTTGTCAGCGGATTATCTTCAGGCAGAACCAAAGAATCAAACA
>JAGVOV010000123.1 GCA_020052545.1 archaeon
CTGGGATATCCTGCCACACTTGGGGCAAAAAAGCCGCTGGCTTGTTGTCATAGATAAGAAAGACCCCTTTATTGCCGACCTGATTTAGAAGTTCAGACTCATTCTTGGGCCTCAGCCTCACCACATCCTTGATGACGCTTATCTCTACATTTATCTTCCTCAATTCATCTTTTTTCAAAGGCTCAAACCTTGAATCATGGAAAGCTGCCTTCACTGAATTGTCAATAACGCCAAGATAGAGTTCGGTGTCTGTGAATACGGTCCCGATTGACCCTCTTAAGGTGCCATTGATTTCAAGGCTGACAAAAACCGCCTTTTTCTGCAGCAATGAATCGAGCTCCGGCGCCTTCACTACCAAATTTGTGCCATTTGATTCTGCCTCAATCGCCTTGTGCGCAATATCAAAGAGGTATGCCTTGTCTTCGCTGCCTAAAAGCTTATACTTCATCTCCTTTCTCTGCATGATGACAGAGATGGCAAAAAGAATCAAGGTAATAAGAACGATCCCAAGCAGTATTTTTCTCACTTGTTTTATTGTATTTCTCATTGACTTACGCTTTTTTCTATGTGGTCAAGGATGATATTCAATGTCTCATCGACAGTCTGCTCTGTCGTCTCGATCACAAGGTCAAAGCTGATAGGATCATACACATTTATATTATAATATTTTTTGTATCTTGTCAGCTCGCTCTCTCTCCTTTCATGGATATTCTTCAGCGTCTCTTCAAAAGTACTGTTCTCTTTCTCGCTCTCCCTCTTCTGGCTGAATATCCTCTTAGCAGCCTTGTTCTCATTCACGAGAAGAAGGATCTTAATCGAGCTTGGCATGAAGAAGAAGCCGAGCCTGGAATCCATGATGATATTATCATCGCTCGCAAGGAGCTTCTTCTGCTTCTCATCAGCTTCTCTGTCTATCTCTTTATCTTTCTCAGCCAGCTTCTGCAGCTCTGTCACCGAGACATGCCTTCTTGCAGCTATCTCATCCATTATTTCGCCTACCGAATGGTAGCTGAAGCCGAGCTTCTCAGCGAGAGCTTTGCCGACAGAAGTTTTTCCGCTTCCTGGCTCACCGGACAGTGTTATTATCATAGAGAAAAGGAATCAATTTGGCTTATTAAGGTTTGCTGTTTCTTCCGTCTTAGTTTCCGGCTTCTGCGCCAATTCAGGATTATCCTCAACATGCTTGATCTCGTTGATGACATCATCCTTTGTCCTAGGTTTCTTGAAGAACATGAATATGGCAACTCCCAATGTTATGATAAAAAGGTACAATGGAAGGTCAAATATGACGTTTCCTGCGCCTTCAAACACTGTGTTTCCAGTAACCCCAACAAGGGCGCTGCCTGTCTTTGTTAGGAAATCCCTCTTGTCTTGTATCTTGACATTCTGATAGATCTTTGACTTGTCACCATAATACAGCACAAGATCATAATTTCCAGATGGGAAACTGTAGCCTAAGTCAACTGTGTCTTTCTGGCCAGGCATCAAGCTTGTCTTGATGCTGCTTTCATACACCTCTGACTTGCTGGTGAGCGTGAATTCTACTGGATCTATGTATTGGACATTGCCAAGATTCTCAACAGTCACAATCTGACCATCAAGGCTTGGATCAACTTGCTTTACCTCAAATACTGTCACAGTCAGTTTCCCGGTCACTTGGCCGTTTGAGGCATCCAAAGAGTATTCGCCTGGCGCCGCAAGCTTATCCAGCTGGAAGTCTGCCTTCTCCTTTGATTTGACGCTCTTGCTGTCCATTATCTTACTATCCTTTGAGAATCTAAGCTCTATATCCCCATCCATATCTCTTTTTGTCTGGTCATAAAGATATAGTCTCACGCTCAAAATATCTCCTGGCTGCAAAGCGCTCTTCAATGTTGTTATGTCAATGCTTCTTGCCTGCTGCTTTATGCTCAATTCCTGGTTCGCACTTCCCTTATTTCCAAAATCGTCTTCAAGGTATACGGACAATGCCTGTGCGCCTGCAGGAATGTCATTTGGCAGCGTCAGATTGATAAGGAAATTGCTTGTCTTCACATCCTTGCTTGCTTTTGAGCCAAATATTGATGCAGTGACCTTGGCATTCTTTATGGCAGTCATTATATTGCCGCTCACGAACACATTGTCTCCTGGGGGGAACTCCATCTTGTTTGTGACAAAGGTGAAATCAATCTTATCATCTATCCCTAAATCGGAGAGCGATTCAAAGCTGTTCTCATTGCCAAGGCTATCAGTGACCTTAATCTGGACTTTATAGTCGCCGCCAGGCAGCCCTTTTATCGGCTGTGAAAGCGCGAACTGGCCGCCCTTTATGTCAGCCGAGCCTATATTATATGTATTGTTGTTCCCTTCGATCGAGATATCTGCCTTGCCATTCACATCCGAGCCATCAAGCCTGAAGGCGATGCCTTTGATGTTCAGGTTCTCTCCAAGATGGAGGCTTTTTGTCTCCAGCGTGATGCGCACTGCCAGAGGGGCAGTCTTCGCTACTTCAAATTGCTTCGTTTCGGCGCTTTCAATGACAGCACTAGCATCAACAAGCTCAATCCTTACTTTGCAGCTGCCCGCGCCCTTCACTGTGAAATTTTTCAGGCCCAATTCAGAGAAACTTTTCTTATCAAGCTCCTTCATCGTCACAGTAACGCTCTCTATATTCTCTTTATTCCCACAATCAAGCACAAGATTGAGGCTGCCTGAGATGTCCTTGCTTGCCACCACAAAACCCTCTATGCTTATGGAATCGCCTATTGCATAGCTGTCCTTCAATCCTGAAGTTATGACAACATCAGCGAGCGCAGTCGCAGAGAACAAGAGGAGCAATAAGACCGAGATGCCGAGGAACCTTCCCATATGCTGCCTTATTTCAAACTTGATTTATATATTTTGTGGTTGCTACTCGGGAAGGGTATATTATTAAACAGACAGTAATTTCCAACGCAAATGATAAACCCTTTCAGCAATAGGATGCAGCTTAAGGAAAAGCTTACAGATTCGGAGCTCGATGCCATAGTCTTCAGGTTCCAGAGCGGCAGGCTGAGCCTGAATTTCCGCAGCCAGAGGTTCAGGTTCATAAGGAACAATTATGGCATGATCTACACCTTACAGACAGAAAACGGCCTGGCCCTCCATGATGTCGCCTATTTCTCATCAAGCGCTATGGGGAGTCTGTTCAGCGATCAAGTTCTGGATTTCAAGGATTCTGCGTGATAGCATACAATTCGCTGGATCCCGGACTGAAGCAGAATTATGACCTGGATTTTGTGCTTATGTCTGAGGAGAGCATAAGCGTTGACAGAGCGATAGCTGCCGTGATATCAAGCCACGCAACAAATCATTATGGCAACATTGAGGAGCTCAACAGCATAAGCAGCATCCCTTTTGTCCCATATCCAAATCCAGAGATCATACCAGAAGAATGCTGCCTTTACATTCCAGAGGATAATATACCTAGGCTGAACAAGGCCATTGAGGCCACAAATAAGAGGGTTAGCATGAAACAGCTCCTTGATGCCATCAAGCCTTAGCGATACATTTAAAAAGGGCTTTTTTATCCTCATCCTTGGGCTCTTAGCTCAGCCTGGTTTAGAGCAATTGACTCTTAACGGAAGCGCGCTTCCGAACTTCAGAAAAGCGCGTTTCCTGAAGTAATCAATAGGTCGGGGGTTCAAATCCCCCAGGGCCCACTTCTTTTTTTCTAAAGATTTATAATTAACACAGCAGTAATCAGCTTTATGGCAACCCACACGCAAGACTGGACACAAAGGGATGCTCCCTTAATATGGGTAGAGATGATATATAATGGCGATACAAGATGGATGCCAAAGCATCTGGGCTTCAATTTTGGCGGGCATTATTTCCTGAGCCAGAACCAGACAACAACCTTCTTCCTCAATAAGGACGTTGCAGAAAAAGCCGAGCTGTTCGGTTTTAAGAGATACAAAGACCAGAAATTCCTCAAGTCATTTCTGAAGAAAACAAAGGTCACAGAAGACAGGCTGAAATCAGTCTCTTCCTCTATTGCTGGCTCAAAGCTCAAAGGCAAGAACAACAAGCAGCTTTATTCAATGCTTAAGATGTTTTTCATGGCATATTCAGAGATGATAGGCATCTACAGGTTCTGCAGGCCAAACTTCTACGAAAAATTGACAGGCTCGGCAAAAGTAAGGAAGCAAGCGCTAGAGCTTCTCAAAGAGGTTGGCAGACGGCGCTTCGAGATGCATGAGACTTACCTCAATTCATTCATTGCCGTGGGGTCTTTATTTGGGGAGATGGCAGAAAGAATTGGCCTCAAATCTATGGATGTGAAGAATTGCACTCTAAATGAGATAAAATCTTTTCTTGTCGATGGAAAAAAGCCGGACAGAAAAGAGATAGCAGATAGGATAAGAGGTTTCAAGTTCGTTTATTA
>JAGVOV010000162.1 GCA_020052545.1 archaeon
AAAAAAGAAAAAAAGGAAAAACCTCATGTTACAGCTACAAGGCTTATCTTTCCCGAATATGAAGCTGCTTTTGCGCTCATAGGGACATTGAAGCGCAGCGTCAACGGGAGCACGCTGCTGATGTTCAAAGCTTTTGTGCTTGCCTGGCCTATTGTGTTTAAGCCCGCTGTGCTGTCAGAAAAGCCATACTCAAAGCTGCCCGAGATGCTTCCAGCCCCATCTGAGAAACCGGAAGCTGATATGGCAAGGCCGATATCTGCATTCCCTGTGTTCCTTACTGTAAGCCTGTCTTTTGTCGCTAGATTAATGTCGCCTAAGAATGTGCAGCTGTTTCCTGGCACAAGCGTGCAGTTGAGGCTGCTGCCATCGAGTTCAAATGCAGCCAATTTCATCACCTCTATCTGCACCATCTTCTGTGAAGGGCCACTTGTCGCGGTCAAATTATATTTTCCTGGCCTTGTGCCATAATCTATCTCTATGTTGCCCGAGAATAGTGTGGAATTTATCCTGTTGAGATTGAAAGCCTTTCCATTGAATGTTATGCTCGCTGCGCTGCCATCTGAAACCTCAACATCTACAGGAACTTGCCTTGTTGATCCTGGAATCGGCATTATCTGCGTCCCTGCCGCTATGTTGTCATCATCTGCCATGATTGTTATTGACTTTACAGAATCTAGAGAAAGCACGCTTATTATCACACTGATTTGAGAGCTTGACTGGCCTGTAAGCCCTGAATTTTTAAGGTCGGGCTCTGCAATTGTGAAATCAGCAAAATTGTTATTCGTGTCTTTCTGCCTTTGAAAGCTCTTGCCTTGTGCTGCTATAGCTGCCGGATTCTCTTCATACAGGCCAACATCGATATTTGCCTTGTTTCCCCATCCGACAGCATCAATTGTTGTGTTGCCATGCCTTAATGCTATTCCGGCGTCAGAATTAGCAAGTGTGATGGCTTCTTCATAGTCTGCATTCGGCCAGCTTGGGCTGTCCTTGCTTGTCGCCCAGCCATTGTCCGCCACAAGATAATAGCCATGCGTCATTATCATCGCATTCTTCGGGAATGTCAAATCTGCCATTGAAGATTCAGTCGCCAGCGTGAAGCCGTCAAGGCTTATGCTTTCATTCCCATTGTTATAAAGCTCCATTGCTTCTCCGCCAGATTCAGTGGCTATCGGGTCATAGTAGACCTCATTTATGACGACATTGGCCAAAGCTATCTGTATTGATAATAGACATACAAGAATCAAATAGATATATTTCATGATACCACCTCAGGAAAAAGCAAAGAGGTGTTTAAGAAGAAATTTGCTGACGAAAAACCGAAAAGCTTTCTCGTGGACTGAAAGAAAAAGTCATTAGCAGAAAAAATTTACCATTTCAAGAGAATTTACGGCCTTTTTTCCTAAGCCCTGCCCCTGCTTTCCCCGGACTTTATCCCTGAAGCTATTATGTGGGCCACTCTTATCGGCTCAGGCAGAAGGCTCCTTGTGCTTGCCAGCTTCATGACTTCCTTGACATCTTCGATGCTAATGCCAATATGCTGGACATATATTTCCCCAACTTTGTCTATCTTACCAGCCTTGCCTATTATCGTTATCTTCTTGTCCATCTTCAAGTGCCTTAATGTCTTGAATATCTTTTCCAAATCGGGATATGACCTCATGACAACTATCACAGGAATCTTTGTCAGCCTGTGGAGCTCCATGATGTCTATGACATTAAATCCTGCGACTGCGATGCCGTCAAGTATCGTCAGCTGTATCTGCGGCTTGAACTTGCTCTTGTTTATCATCTCGGCAATCTTCTTCGTGGCATTGTTGCCGTCAATCCTCACCTTTGTCGACATCAATCCGTCAAGGTATGAGCCGCCCCTGAACAGCGTGCCGATAACAAGTGTGCTCTTGTCCTTGAACTTGTCGAATGGTGCGTCATCAATGCCAAGAATTCTCATCTCAGGTTTCATTTTAGATCAAGGTTGCGGCTGTCAGCAGCGCTATCGAGAGCACAGTCAATATCATGCCGTCTGTCAGGCTCTGATGAAATTCCCGCTCGACAAACTTGTATTTTATTATGCCTATCGCAAATATCGCGCCAGCAAAGGCCAATGTGAGGTAGCCGAAAAAAGGCAGCAATGAATAGATGAATATCTTCCCAAGATTCCCCTGCAAAGCTATTGAATAAACCGCGTTCTTGGCTATGACGTTGCCTAAGTAAAGGATGAGTTCAGCTATGAAGACGCCGAATGTCGATGCCAGCAAAGTTATCAGGAAATAAGAGCCGGTGCCGAACATCAGGCTTGTGATCAGTATTAAAGCTACGTACTTGAAAACATCAAAGGCGCTTAAGCTGAATCCGATGAAGCCGGCCTTGTCAAGCAACATAAGTTGGCCTCCAAAAATGATTTTGCTCGCATCTGCAGGCAGGAACATGGCCCAGAATGCATATGTCAAAGTTACTCCAAAGAACATCATCGAGCAGACTTTTATTATGTGATGCCTGTTAATGTAGCTATAGAGCTTACCCAAGTGAAGAAGATGCAGGAAGCGCTGGGGTTTCGTGCCCGTGTTCAGTTCCCTTTCCTCGTACTCAATATATTTTATTATCACAGGCGCCATGACCATGACGACAAATGCTATTGAAAGAAGGAACTCCTGCCCCGGAAAGAACATGTGGCTTATGAAAATGCCAAGTGTCGCAGCCATTATGCTAATAACGAACATCACCAATGGCTCATATCTGAAGTTCAGTATCATTATCTCGCCACTATCAATGTGCTTGTAAGCTTCACTTCTTTCAGGCTCCTTATCTTCTGTATCACAAATGTAGCCAGATGATCCTCATCTTTCACTTCAAGCTCCACAATCAAGTCCCATTCACCAAAAAGTATATGGGACTTTTTCACTTCGTTGCTCTTCCTCAACGCATCTTGGACTTGCTGCTCCCTTGGCTGCTTCAATGAAATCAATACGAATGCCTTCAAGCTCTCACCTTCCTCAAAAATGTCAAAAATCCACTGTGCACGATAGGCTGCTGCTTTGGCCTAACTATCAAGTCCTCGACGCGCCAAAGGCGCTCCATAATCTCGCTTGTCTTTATCAGCTCAAGCTCCTTATGCTTTATTACCTCCTTCATGAAGCTCTGAACCTGAGTTATCTGCGGTGAATAAGCCACGATATAGCCACCAGGCTTCAAAGCCCTTATCAGGTTTGGCACCGCAAGCCACGGTTCCGGAACATCTAGCGTCACGAGATCAAAGTTCTTGTCCTTTATCTCCTCATAGATGCTGCCCTTCTTCAGGGCGACATTCTTGATGTCCATCTCCTTTAAGTTCTGCTCCGCCACTTTCCTGAAATCGTCCCTTATCTCATAAGTCACGACTTTCTTGACGATATTGGAGAGGAATATGGACAATGATCCAGCACCTGTGCCCGCGTCTAAAACTACACTTTCCTTGCCTATCCCTGTCTCGGCGATGATCAGGCCAACATCCTTCAGTGGGATCAATTGAGGAACCCTCTTCAGCTTCCTGAACCTGTCCGAGAAGAAAGGCGTGAAGAGCGAAAGCTCTTTGCCCGTGTTTGTGCTTACGACAGAGCCGTCTTTCTTCTTCAGGTCATCTTTCCTGATGACGCCGAATTGGCAATGGTAATCTTGAGTGGCGTCCCTGACGTAGAAAAATTTGCCTTCACAAAACAGAATTTTTTGCATAAAAGAAAAAGAAAGTAATTTTCTTTAAATTACTTTTTCTTTTTTGGCTTCTCTGTCTCGTAGCATCCGCAGGTTGGCCATATGGCCGTCACAACCCCATAGAGCAACACCAAGACGCCGAACCATGCCACCCAGCCGTCAAACCCTGACCATTTCGGCCAAAGGAACGCATTCAACAAAACTAAAACTCCTAGCACCGCTGTCTGCCATCCACTGCATTTTCCGCAATATCCTCCACAACACATAGTAGCACCTCCAGTATGCTTCTAAATTATACCCATTAATTACAGCTTCTTTTAAAAATCTTACTATGCCTGAGGACTAAAATTCACGTCAATATGGTGGTGAATGTGAAAGCATCCAAAAAACAGTCAGTCCGGTGTCCGTATCCTCAATTTCAGCTCTATTATCTTAGAAGATTCTTTTGGTAGGTGTATGACCTGTACGACTTCATACATATCATCATCATAGTGAAAATGCTGCGTGAAATCTATAAGTTCTCCTATCCTGCATTCTATGTCGTAAGGATACTCGACCATCTTCCTGTAGCCGCCTTTCGACAGGTCATAAAATATCGTTTTTGGCATTTGGAAAAAGCGGGGAGAGGGACTCGAACCCTCGAATGATCGCTATCAGCCATCTGATTAGCGGTCTGCAGGCGATTGCCTTAGCCGCTTGGCTACCCCCGCGCATATATCAAGAAAGCTGGAAGTTATTTAAATGTTGCTACTAAATTCTTTGACGTCTTTGAGCCCCGAACCGGTATTTATGCAAACTACCTTGCCTTTAAGCTTCAATTTGCCAAAAGCTGCAAAAACTGAGGCCGAAGTCATCTCCGGTACTATTGATTCTGAGGATATTATTTTTTTATGGGCCAGTAGGATCTCTTTCTCTGTGACGCTCACTATG
>JAGVOV010000031.1 GCA_020052545.1 archaeon
AAAATGTGGAAGAGAAGCTTGTCAGGCAAAGGGGAGTTATAAGGTACAAAGATGACAAATATTACTCTAATGATAAAGGAGAAGCAGAATGGACTTTCGGCTTACCGTGGCTTGCCAAGATCTACAAGGACATGGACAATGACAAGAAGTTCAGGGAATACATGAGAAAGACCCACAAGATCATGACCAAGAAAGGCGATCTTCCAGAACTTTATTTCGCAAAATCAAAGAAATTCAATGAGAACACGCCTCTCGGCTGGAGCCTGGCGATGTACCTTGTGGCGGTGATATGATGGACTTTTTGGAAGATGAGATATTCAGGGAAAGGTTCGAGAGATATATTTCAATAGCCAGAAAGATAGAGAAAGACCTTGTCCACAAGTATGTTGAGAAAATAATCGCTGAGAGAAATGTTGGCGAGAGGCTTGATGGAAGGTTTGCCAGGCTAAGCGGATATTTTCTGTCCCATGGTATAGACACCTTTGCAATCGAGTATTTCTCGGATTTGACAGGCGCTGATTTCACCGAGCTTGAAGACAGTGCAAGGCAGAGGCTTGCGGATACTTACAAGCTCATGGAGAATTCACCAAGCCTGCAGCAGCAGGTGAGCTTCATGGCGAAAGAGTTGACTGACCATCCGGAGTTACGTGAGCCATCGAGCATTATTGACAGTGATTTCAAGAACGCAAACCTCGAGATGAACCGCTTTTACAATAACCAGAGAGAACTTGATGATTTTGTCAAATATCCTCATCTTTTCAAGGCAGACTGGAAAGAGAGGGTCGTGAGAGACAGCATATCAAGATTTGAGACGGCACAGAGCCTCTCAGCTATGTACACGGGGGAAAAATGATGCTAGAAAGAGAATATGAATACCAGAATGTGTCTGGCTACATATCCGAGATAATCGCCAAGATAATAGAGAAGGACGAGATCGCGGCATATGCAGGTGATGTGGGCCTTGAGCTCAAGGAAGGCAAAGTACTGCTTAAGATAAGCCAGAACTAAGATGCAGAAGATAAGCAAGATCGGGCAGATAGCTTTCGAGATTGGAGTAGAGGAAGCTTCGCTTGAGAGGAGCATCAGCAGCCTTGATAAGGAAGAAAGGGAAAGCGTCCTTGAAGAGTACAGGAAAGCGGAAAGATCGCTTTCAAGAGTCAATCCAGGAAAGTCAGATTACAATCATGATCACATCATTGATAGGACAAAAAGTGTTTCCAACATTCTGCCGCATGAGAAAATATCGGACCTTGTCAAGCCTTATGAGATTGCGATAAAAGCAGGCAACAGTGACGCGGCGGACAATTATGCCATCGAGATGATGCAAAAGAATCCTGAATCTGCTTACGGTTCCTTCATGGTGGCAAATGACAAAGATGCCTTGAGTGTCTGGATATCATGCTTCAAGACAAAATTGTTGCAGCAAGCTATGTTTGCGGCGCAGTATATTGGTGAAAGTGATGTTGTAAACGAACTTGCAGGAGATTTCACACTGATGAATCCCGGATTTGCCCACAGATGGTTTCATGATGCAGGCCTGAAAGAGCATGAGGATGAAGCCTTTGATTATCTTGTCAAAGAGCATCCAAGAGAGGCTTACAATAACATAATCACTCACACGGGCGAATATAGCAAGATAGGTATGATACTTGACAGGATAGTGGAGAAGAATGAGATAAGCAGCAGGGGCGCAAGATATCTGAAGAATGCCATGAGGATGGGGCTGCGAAGATGATTGAAGATATCAAGATAAGGAGCAAGGTTGCGTCTTACGTAGCCAATCTCTCGAACTTTGACCTCGAATCTCTTGAAGGGCACCAGATCGAAGGTTATGCTGATGTTCAGAAGATCCTCAGAAGGAATCCATATTACCAGCACGTCTTTGCCGAGATGGTGATTAAGCAGGCGAGGGAATATCAAGGTACATTGTTCCTACTGAAAGGGAATATAAGCTTGCTGAATGAGGTCATCGGAAATGAAGGGGACAAAGACAGGCAAAATTCTGTTGAAGATGTGCTTTCAAGGGTCAGTTTTGAGGCCGGAAAGAGCAGGCAGGAGGCCAATACTGATGAGGTCATGTCAACCTTTGATTATGTCAAGGCATTGGCAAAAGATTATTTTGATGAGTTGCCGAGGCCCAGGATGCTTGATCTGGCCATGGTGCAGTTCAGATGCCTAAATAATCCGCAGCACAATGAGATTTATGAAGCGATGATGCTGAGCATCCAGGTGCAGAAGCCCGAAGCCATGCTAAAGATCTATGACAACACCAAGAAGATGGAAGATTTCCTGAAAACCTTATAGTCATTTTTCTATAACAACAATCTTTCTCGACAGCGATTTGTGCACATAGATTGTGAATTCATGCTTTATCTCCAGTTTTGCCGATTTTATCATCTTCCTGTGATCCACAAAGTCCGGGAATATTATCACCGCTTTTTTCTTCATTATTTTTTTAAGGACTTTCAGGAATCTCTTGTACAATGATTCCAGATTCTGTTTCTTTGTGTTCTTGCCGTAAGGAAAATCAGTCACTATATAATCTGCCCTTTCATCAAGCAAAGTCGAGTCTTTCCTCCTAAGATAAAAGCCTTTTATCTTGTTGTGCTCAAGGTTCTTCCTGCATTTGTATATGGCAATGGGG
>JAGVOV010000126.1 GCA_020052545.1 archaeon
AAAAAAGAGACTGTGCTCGTGACGCCAGCAGAGACTTTCTACATAACTCCTGGATTGGGCAAGACACAGGTGAGGCTTGCTTTTGTCTTGAAAAAAGAGAAGCTTGAGAAGGCGATATCACATCTTATAACTGGCCTTAAGGAATTTAAACATTAAATTTAAATAACATCTTCTGTTCCACTGACCCGTGGGCCCGTAGCTCAGCCCGGTTAGAGCGCTGGTCTTATATGGCGTCGCTCGTCCAGGGCTCGTTTAAGCGAGCCAGCGGTCCGGGGTTCAAATCCCTGCGGGCCCACTTATGTTCACAAGAATAAAATAGGAGGTATCGGAGCAAGGCTCTGATGTGGTAATCCCTGCGGGCCCACTTATGTTCACAAGAATAAAATAGGAGGTATCGGAGCAAGGCTCTGATGTGGTAATCCCTACGGGCCCACTCATAATTCACAAAAATTAATAAGCACATTCATGCCCCTGTGGTGTAATCACAGCAGCTGGTTACGCTCAGCTGGCACGCAAGGTGCGGCACAAGGCCGCACTCAATATCAACGCCCCTGTAGTGTAGTCCGGCCAATCATTTTGCCCTTTCGAGCAGATGCAAGGTAAGGCGAAGACCCGGGTTCGAATCCCGGCGGGGGCATCTTTTCAAAGGTTTTTTTTAAAAAACCTCAGACGCGCTGATAGTCTAACGGTTATGATAGCGCCTTGCCATTGCTGAAAGGCATGCAGAAAGGCGTTGGTCCGGGTTCGAATCCCGGTCGGCGCATTTATCGCGGCGACCGGCCTGCTGATGAAATCAGCTTTGTCGGTCGGCGCATTCTTTTCATAATCGACAAGTGATGATTCCTAAGAATCCCTTGTTTTTTCTGCGAAGATATAAATATCAGGATTAAGGGAAGCTTTCTTTTGTGGAAGGCTTAGTGAAGCGTTACTGGATAAAGGCTGAGGGGGTGGACCACACGACTGAAGCGTTCAAAGACACTTTCACGAATGTCAATTGCCTCCATTCTTACGCCGTCTTCCATGGCAGCCTTTCAATCGAGAATCTTCTTACTGTAGATGATGCCAAAGGCCTTGCAGGAAAGCTTGACGCTTGTGATGATTTTGTCGAGGGCTGGCTTTCGAAGAGAGACAATGGCGTTTTCGCCCACTTCAAGCATGATGAAGGCGAGCCCGACAGGTTCTTTCCGGTGCCTGAAGATGTCTACAGCCAGTACATAGAAAAGTCAATCGGCGAGACAAGATATGTGGATTATGAGTATAAGCTCGGTGATGACGGCCATGGGAACTGCAGAGCAAGGATCGTCTTCCAGGTGGGCCTGATAGAGCATCCTTACGCTTACGCAAGGTCGATACTGGCGACAGTGTTCTTCAAGAGCGAGAAAGAGATGGAAGATTTCAGGCCTATTGGCCTTGAGATGCGCTGAACTTCTTGATAAGCCTGTTGACAACTTTCAGCACAAATTCAAGCACTATGATAAAAAGCAAGTATTTGGCGAAGCGCATGAATTCTGTCTTGAAGACATAAAGATCCTCGATCCTTATGTTGGTGCTGATGAAGCTGGGGCTCAAGATTATGGCTGCGAGAAGCGTAAGAGGCAGCATCTTGGCAAGGTCCTCAGCCATCCTCTCATTGAAATATGCCGCAATCCTTATTGAAGATATCAGGACGATGCCCAGGAACATTATGTCTGCAGGATCCGTCTTTAGGGTCAGCACCCTCAGGCAGACCACGAATATGACAAACCAGAAGAATATGAGCAGAGGCAATACAAGGAGATACTTGAGCCAATATGCAGCCTTGTTCCAGAATGTCGCGTCCTTGTCCTTGGGCCTGTGCAGCTCAAAAAGATTCTTCTTGCTGAGATGCATGTATGTCTTCCACAAAAGCCACATGCCTATGAAGACAAGCAAGGTGACAATCACAATCCTCAGATAGATCGGATCAAGGACAAAATCTAGGGCTTGCTGGAGCATGGGATATCAATGCTGGCAATGATATTTATGTATTTTGCCTGATGAGGCAGCTATCTGAAGAAAAGCTTAGTCGCTGAGGCTCCTAAGTTTCTCATGGAAACCTTTATAAACCAACTTAATCTCCCAAACTCCAATGAAAAGAAGCTCCCGAAGATGGAAGAAGAAAGGCCAGATGCGCTGGAAGTGGCAGCGCAAAAGGATGAAGAAAGAGAAGAGAAGAAGAGTAGAGAGCGCCAGATAATCATTTCTTTATCGCTATGTTTGAATCCGCAAGGTAGATGAGCCCTTTTGGCTTGAGTAATGGTATTGCCAAGCCCTCAACATCCACCTGGAAATACATTGACAGATGAGTCGCAGTTATCAGGTCAAAATCAGTTCCTAAGGAAGTAAGCCTTTCTGCGGCTTTATCATCATTGAGGTCAACGTTCAAGTGTTTTTCTGCCTCAAGCCTTCTCATGCTTTCAGGGAATGAGGCCGAGTGTTCAAATTCTGAGGCTTCAAAAATGTCAACGGTGTAGGCATCAGCGCCAAAGTATCTTGCGCATCTTGCGAAGCTCGGCGTTTGTCCGCAGCCAAGATCAGCTATCTTCATGCCCTGCAACGGTTTTTTTTCTGCAAACTCCTTTGCTTCAAAGCTGTATGGGTCAATCTTAGATTCAGCCAATTCAATCACGGCAGGGTGACTGCTCAAAGATAATGCAACGAAGATCTGGCTGACTGTGTTTATCGTGTTATAAATACCGAAAGTGCCCTGCTCTCCCATTGGCTTGCCGATGCCTGTGAAATCACTGAATCCCGGAATCATATTCTCATAATCAACAAGCCTGTCATGTAACGCATCATACAGCCTTTGCACTTCCTTGTCGAGCATAAGTCATGTCTTCCATATGCCTTTATTAATTTTTCCATCTGTCACCACTGTCTAGCAATTACCACGAAGCCCTGAAGATTATTCCCTGCCTGGCATTCCAGCTCTGATGGTTCCTGTTCATCATCATGGCCCTGTATGCATCAGTGTTGTAGCTGTAGCTGCTCTCTATCACGCCGTAAGGCACAAACCAGTGCTCGATTCCATCCAAGACTTTTTTCTCAAGCATATTTACCACCTATGGCCTTGGAAGATGGCTGAGTATATACCTCCTTGCTGCATAGTATATAGAGCAGTAAAATTTATATATAGCAGCGATTTAATGCCTTTATGGAGTCAAGGAAGCTTCAGGTTGTTGGAAATCGCAGCTTTTCTGTCTCTCTGCCGAAGAAGTGGGTGCTGTCGAACAGCCTCCGTAACCACGACAGCCTCTTCATAAGGGAGACAGAAGACAACAACCTCCTCATCACCAAGGTGAAGGAAGAGGAGAAGCGCAAGGAGATAACG
>JAGVOV010000191.1 GCA_020052545.1 archaeon
CAGGAACTTCAACTGTATCTCCAGTATCTTCAATCCTGAATGAACATATCTGGCTGCTTGTTGAACAGCCCCTGTAGCGCATTATGTGGACATTGCTGGCTGAAGGTCCGGCAAGCAGCACATAATTGTTATGGGCAACTTTGGTGGGCTTTGCGGCCATTATCGCATCATAATCTGTGGCTCCACTGCTGACAGCATCGAAATAGATGGGATTGCTGTCCTGCGAAAGGTCATAAGCGAAATAGAATGTTTCACCATTGACAGTCAGCTGGGCCGCACTAGTGCCTGTACCGCTCACTGGAACCTCAATCGTGTCTCCAGTGCTCTCCAACCTGAATGTGCATATCTGGCTGCTTGTTGAGCAGCCCCTGTAGCGCAGAATGGTGACTCGGCTTAAGGGAGTCGGAGGCAGGCCTGTAGGCAAAGCGCTCGGGAACTTTGTGAAGTAGGCCGAGAGCATATCCTTGTAGTCATCGACAGCCTTTTGATATTGCTTGTCATAGATGTAGAAGTAAGCTTCAAGGACCTTGTTGCCTGACACCCAGACAACATCGATGCCTTTCATAGTGGCATTAGGATCAAGGTCAAATTCCCTGACGAAGTAGCCGTTGCCGTTGACATCCTCGACACTGAAGCTACTTGTCGCATATGTATTAGTGGTCAGCGCCTGCACTAAAGCATCTTGCTGCGTGCCCGGATAACTGTAAACCGTGATCTCGGCCTGCAGCTTGCTCGGATTCTCATAATAGCTGGCATGATACGCAGTCGGCACTGAATCGGCATACAAGACCCATGATTGCTCATTGCTCCTGTAAGACCGCGTGTATATCAAATCACCGAAATCCTGCTCAACAAGATAAGTCGGATAAGATCCGGGGATGACCTGCATCAGGTTGCTCGGATATTTGTTCATATAGGCCTTGAAGAGCTGCGACGCATCATAGCCTGATTCCTCGCCGTAGTTATTGACAGTCACCCTTATCGCCTTGTTGTCTGACACCCATTCATATTCCCTATACCAATTGTTGTCGCTGTAGTTGGCATCATAATAGTAGTAGGTGCGATAATTGCTGTCGGTCTTCATCTTGTAATTGCCGAAGTTCCTCAAGAATGCATCATACAGTCTTCGTGCCGGCACATCGTCATATGTGCTGACGCTCACTTCAACATTCTCGACATCTTTGTAGTAATATGCGCTGTACTGCTTCGATGTTGCGCCATCGACGTACAGGAAGCCATAATTGTCCATCCTGGAATCTCTGTAATAAAGGCCGTTGAAATCCTGCTCAATCAAAAAAGCCGAGAAATCCGGCTTGCTCACGTCAAAGAACACCTCAGCATAATTGTTCCTGCCGTTCAGGTCATTCTCTCCTATGACCTCAATTGTCACAGAAATCTTGTATATGCCCGGCTCATAGACATAAAATCCGTCAAGGTAGCTTTTCTTCTCGCCTCCGTGAAGGAACTCATTGTTCAGAGGATTCTGCTGGATAAGCTGCTCTGCGCCGCCTACAATCTTGTAAAGCTTCTCAATTGCCCTGTATTCAGACACATCATAACCGCTGTTGAAGACATCAAAGTTGAAATTCACGCTTGACTGCGAATAGATCGTGTCTGCCCCAGTGCTCAGTCCCGAGACGTAAAGGTCCACGCCAGAAGAGCAGTCCTGCGGGCAGGTCGCCTTCTCATCTATATTGCACACATTATCACCGCAGACAGACACGTTGCCGCAGCTCACGACAAACAGCGAAACAACCAGAAGCGCTACAACAAAAAGAACTTTTTTCATGGGATCATCCACAGTTCTGCTGGCAAAGCTGCTCGTACTGGAACACTACGCCAGTACTGCCGCAGCAGTATGATTGTACTGAGGTTGTCGCCTGATTGCCGCCGCACAGGCAGTTGTCAGGGTTCTGGCCATTGCAAGTGTCGAAGGCACAGTTATCGCCTAGCGTGATGCCGGATGATATATATATTATTTCCTGAACCTGGTTGTTGCTCTCGTCGCCTTCTATTATGGTGTTAAAAGGATCCATGACTATGGACACCTGCTTGTTGCCTGCAGAGTCAAACGTCCCTGTCTTGTATATCGTGACCTCTTCTCCGGGGTCTATCGTGCTTTTCGATGCGTACTGGTTTGTCACTTGTGTCAGGCCTTCCACATCCCATGCAAAGAAGAGCTGGCCTGCCTCGGCGCCATTGTTCTTTATCGTCGCTGAGAATGACACTTCCTGGCCCACCATGGGATTTTCCGGGCTGTGGATAAGAGTCTCTATGGTCAAGTCAGGCAGCTGGCTGACAGGAACGATCCTTAAGCAGTCTGTAGGGCAGGTGCCAAGCTGTTTCTCACTGACTTCACAGACGCCGTTGCCGCACACCTCTTCAAGGCCGCAGGATGAAATCAGCACGGAAACCAAGAACAGCGCAACCAAAATCAGCATCGCTCGCATTAACTCACCATGGGCTTTTACTTCATCACATATATATAAAGTTTTCTTAAAACTTTATGCTGCGAACGCCAGTGAGCATGTATGGAGGTTTCTACCTAATATTGAGGATTTAGCATTTATTAATGATAACTAAAGTTTAAAAACCTATTCTCGGGAAACTAGTCTATGGTAGTCAAAGCGCCGTTGATAGAGATCAAGAACCTGACAAAGGAGTTCAATGGCAAGCAAGTGCTGAGCAACATAAGCTTCAACATAATGCCAGGGCAGATCTTCGGGATAATAGGCCAGAGCGGCGCAGGAAAGACTACATTGATGCGAACATTGGTCGGATTTTACAAGGCTGACAAAGGCTCCATCATATTCCGGGGCAAGAATATCCGCGATGACATAAAATACATAAGGAGCATATTCGGTTTCTGCACTCAGGAAAACGCTTTCTATGAAGAGCTCACGGTCATGGAGAATATGCGCTACTTCGGAAGGCTTTACGGGCTGCAAAATAAGCTGATTGAAGAGAGAATAGAGGAATTGCTGAAGCTTGTCGAGCTCTTTGAGCACAGGAACAAGCTTGCGACAGAGATATCTGGCGGCATGAAAAGGCGCCTGGATTTAGCTTGTGCGCTGATCCATAGGCCGCATGTGCTGATACTTGATGAGCCGACGACAGGCCTCGACCCATTGCTTAAGAAACACATGTGGACATTGATCAAAAGAATAAACCAGATCGGCACAACAATCGTGATTTCGACACATCTCATGGAAGAGGTTGAGGTCCTCTGCAATGATGTCGCGATAATATCCAATGGGAAGCTGCTTGTTGTAGGAACAACAGACCAATTGAAGAATTGGTATAGCAGGAATGAGGAGATACACCTTGAGACTTACCCCGGAAGATATCAGCAGATCGTCAAAGCTTTGAAATCGTACAATTTGCCGATACCTTACGTGACACATGAAGGCCACAAGGTCATAATCTACACGCCTTATGCCGAAAGGGTGCTGCATTACATAATCCATGTGCTTGAAGAGATGAATGAGAGGCTGCTTGATGTTGATGTCAATAAGCCGAGCCTGAATGAGGTTTTTGAAGCCCTTACAAAGAGGCAAAGATGAAGAAGATCCTTGCTGTCCTTGAGAAGAATTTCAAGAGGCTGGTGAGAAGCAAAGTGTCTGCGCTCGTCATCTTTCTTGGGCCTTTCTTCCTGATAACCATAATAGGGCTGGCATTCAACAGCTCTGGCTTGAATAATGTTGTCATAGGGGCACATGCCAAGGTAAACAACACGAATATCGAAACATTGCTGAACAGCATAAGAAGCCAGGACATCAATGTCCGGATGTACGATGACGGGCAGAGATGCATCAACTCTGTCGTTGACGGCGACACAAACTTATGTATATTGTTTCCTGAAAAGATTGACGCGAGCAACAAGATTCAGTTCCATGTGGATTACTCAAGGCTCAACCTTGTCTTTGCTGTGCTTAAGATAATCTCTGCTGAGGTGCAGAACCAGAGCAGCAAAATCGGAGAAGACCTGACGAAAGATCTCCTTTCCAAGGTCAAGATAACGGCCGTCACGATGAAATCGAGCTCTGATGTTCTCGACAATATGAGGAGAAACGCAAATGCTCTCGGCTACCAGCTCACAAACATAACCCAGCAGCTCGACAAGATGTCGCTCTCGATGGATTTCAGCAAGATGAACACGACTGAATTGAGGAACCAGAGCAAAGAAGGCAACAAGGGGGTAAAAAGCTTCAAGGCCAGCATGGATTCAGGAATAGCGAAGAACAAGAAGCAGCTTGAAAGTCTTGACGCGAACTTGAAGAGCGACAGGGTGCTTTTGGCTGACAAAAAAGATGTCATAATGGAGCTCAAGAGGAATGTGAGCATCGTCTACAACAACCTGAGCTGCGTCGACAAGACTTATATCTTCGCCAACAGGAATGCCTCCCAGATATTGGACAGGCTGAAGCAGAGCGACAAGAAAGACTGTGCGCTCCTTTTCTCAGTGATGAAAGTCATCGATGACAACATCAATGACCTCAATGATATAGACAAGCAGATGGTAGATGCCCAGGCCATGATAACGAGCGCGAGGCAGGACCTCCTTGATATGGAGCGGCAGTCCAGGCTTGTAACTAACCAGACTACCTCTGGGATAACAGAGCTGAATGCACAGCTGGACGATGTCGACAAGACAGTGGCTGACACAAAGGCCAGGATAGCACAGCTGAACAAGTCAAAGAATGCGCTGAAGCAGCAGCTCGGCATGATAAGCGGGAAATTATCCACAAATGATCAGAGCTTCGCGGAACTTAAGGGCAATCTTGACGGCATTGTTAAGAACCTTGAGAATGTGTCTATGATAACACCAGATTCAATAATAAATCCATTGGCGACAGAGATAAAGCCATTGCAGAAGAACAAGACAAAATTGAGCTATATATTCCCAGGGCTCCTTGTCCTTGTGATAATGTTTGTCAGTGTGCTTCTGAGCTCGACATTGGTGATGAAGGAAAAGGCTTCGAAAGCATTCTTCAGGAACCTTATAAGCCCGACAAGCGACTTCACTTTTATATTCGGCAATTATCTCACGTCGATAATAATAATCTATGTGCAGACCATCATATTGATAGCCATAGGCAGCCTCTTCTTCAATGTGAGGCTTTTCCCGATAATTGACGGCATATTGATATCGATATTCTTCATCGGCTCACTGTTCATTTTCCTTGGCATGCTCATCGGCTATATGTTCAAGAGCGAAGAGACAACAACATTGGCAGGGATATTCATATCATGCATCCTGTTCCTGTTCTCAAGCATGGTTGTGCCCATAGAGAGCATGCAGGCAGCTGTTGCTATGATAGCCAAGGTCAATCCTTTTGTCCTTTCTGAGGCCGTCCTGAGACAGGTGATGATATTTGAGGGCAGCCCGTTCAAGCTGCCGCTGCTGATAATGATGCTTTCGGGCTACATAATCGCGCTCGCAGCATTATCCTTTTACTACCTTAAATTCACCAAAGAGAAGATTGATTAACTGCTTGCACGGCATATCGGTCCTGAAGGCGTTGCCGGAAATGTGTGTCCTGGAAAATCTGAAGCCTTTTTTCTCTATCTCTTCCTTTAGCATGTCCATGCTTGGCAGATTCTTCAGTTTCATGGCAGAAGCAATCTCGGTTATCTCATAGAATCCTATTGTGTCTAGTTTCGATTCTTCATATATTGTTGATAAAAACTTCTTGCTGCTTTCATCACAAAAACCTAGCATTTTTCCCGCAAGTTCCTTTTCCCAAAGATTGCCAGAGTACAAAGGCCCGGCATATTGCATCCTCTCGCCGCAGCATGCTGCGTCATTGGATCTTGAGAAGCTTGTCGAGAAGCATCTTCTGCAGTGCAGCATAAATTTTTCTTTTTCCATGATCTCATCTGCCCTCTGCTTGCCTTTCTCGCATCTGAAGAATATCCTATAATAATGGTCCTTGGAGAATGATAATAGGGGGATTAAGGCCTTGTCATATGCCGCGCCTATGAGCTGGACGCGCCTGGCCAATATCCTCAATCCAGATTCATGCATCAAGAAATTTCTCATAGGTTTTGCCCAGTATTTTCTTCTGCAGGCAAGCTCAAAGCTTCCTGCTAGGCTGCTTGTGTCTGTTGCTGTGACAGCCAATATTCCGCCTCTTGCAAGCCTTGATATCGCAGCCTCAAGGAAATGCCCTGGGTAGCCGAATGGATCGATGTCAATGAAATCGAAACCGGA
>JAGVOV010000030.1 GCA_020052545.1 archaeon
AAAGTAAGGGAAGCCAAGGAGATAAGGCAGAAGGCCCATGACGAGATAAAGCAGGTCATAGACCAGAAGAAAGCCCTGACAAAGGACAAAGTGGATGTCAAGCCAGTCGGCAATCCCAGTTTCCTGAAGCATGAGATTGAGAAGATGGAATACAAGATAGAGACTGAAGTCCTCTCATTCGACAAGGAAAAGGAACTGATGAAGATAATAAACAAGAAGAAGAAGGAATATGATGAAGTCAAGAAGGCTTCTGACGCCTGGCATGAAGTCCATGCAGCTTCCCAGGGCCTTGATGACTTGAGGAGGAAAGCTGACGAAAGCCACAATTCTGCCCAAGTCCTTGCCGCAGAGAGCCAGAAGAACCATGAGATCGTCATCGCGACTTCTAAGAAGATAGATGAATTGAGGGTGAAAGAAGAGGAGAGCTTCAGGAAATTTCAGGAATTGAAGGCGAAGTTCGGCGAGGTCAATGACGAGCTGAAGAAGAAGCTCTCTGAATTAAGCCCGATAAATGAGGAATTGCAGAAGAACAATGTCGAGACAAAAGAGGCTCAGGAGCAGACAGTCAGGAAATCATTGAAGGAGAAAGAGATTGCAGTCGAAGAGAAGATAAAGAAGGGCATGAAGCTCACGACAGAAGATCTTTTGGTCTTCCAGAAGCAGCACGGCAGAGACGAGTAATTTAATTCTTAAGATTAATTTTTGGTAAAGATTTATAAGACATAGAAGTTAGATTGATATTAATGCTTGGAAGACATCATATTTCAATAAGCGTTGGAACTGTTGTCCCTTTTATTGTACCTTTAATCTTTGTAGGATACCAAGATGCTATTCTTTATTCAGCTGTTTTCATATTTTGTGTTTTAATAGGTTCTTTGACACCTGATGCCGATTGTGGTGGTAATGCGACATTACATTATAGATTCAAATATGTGGATCTCTTAATGAAAAAAGCCATAATTCCTTTAACTTTATTTCTATTCAAACAAGAGAAATTTAGAGAGAAAATAAAAGTTTCAAGAGAAGTTGATGGAGAGCATAGAGGAATAATGCATTCACCGACTGGAATCTTGATAAGTTCTCTTTTTATTATTTTAATATTAACAATTTTATTAATTTTATTTGGTCAGTTTAACATCCTCTTGGTTTTAATTGGTTTTTTTGGATTATTAATTGGACAAGCTCTTCATCTACTTGAAGATTCTTGTACTGTTTCTGGAATTGATTGGGCTTTCCCATATGGAGAAAAAGTGATTAAAGGCGGAATTTATACTTTTGAAAAGATGGAGGGTAAAAAGGATATTAGACCTATAATGTACCAATATTCATTGGCTTTATTATCTATTGTCCTATTCCTGGGTTTTATGTTTAATATGATCAAAATTAGTTTATGGTTCGTTTATCCAATAATACTTACAATTATAATCGCGTTTTGGTTCTTGATTATCTACTTCTCTAGATTAGAAAGTAATTTTTGGTATAGGGATGCAGATAAAGTCAATAGGTTTGTTAAATTTGTTAGGTCTTTATATAAAAAAAGAAGGTCCAGAATTGAATATTTGGAAAATTCTAAAAGAAGGTAATGGGGATATTTAAGAAATAAATTAAAAAAGTTTCACTCAGTCTCGTCGAAAAATTCATCTTTTATCTCGAGCTTTGCGTTCTTGTCGTGCTGCTTTCTAGAACTGCTGATTTAAGTTAATTGTCTGTAAAAGCGAAACATTTAAATAGTTCTGATATATAACATATGTTATATGGTAAAACCAAACATACCTAAGTTATTACATAAGTTATATTTTGAAACCGCAAGGCAGAAGATAGTAGAAGTACTTTTTAGATATCCTGACAAGGAGTTTAGTCTCTCAGAACTCGCAAAGGAAGCTGGAGTAGCGAAAGCCAATATAGGCGAGATCTTGAATGATTTCCTGAAGGCAGGGTTGATTGAAGTAAAGAAGCTAAGCAAGATATGGAGAATCAAAGCCAATCAAAAAAGTCCTTTATACATAAAAAATAAGATAGTCAGTAATATGAATTATGTTTATCAGAGCGGTTTGGTTGAATTCTTGAATGAAAAATTTTCTAATCCAAAAGCAATAATTTTATTTGGTAGTTATAGGAGGGGGGAAGATATTTCTGATTCGGATATAGATATAGCAGTAGAATCTGATGAAGTTAAAGATTATGAAAGTGGCAGCCTAAAAGAATTAGAAGATATCGAGAAAGATATCGGAAGAAAAATTCAGATACATCTTTTTAACAGAAAAAACGTCGATATCAATGTTTTCAATAATATTGCAAATGGGATTATATTATCTGGTTTTCTAGAGGTCAAAATATGAAAAAAGAATTAATTGAATCTTTAGTAAAACAAGATAGATTGAGACCTAGACAATTGGATCTAGAAAAAGTCAAATCGATGTTGAAGCATGCAGAAATGACTGTCAATGTCATTAAAAAGATTCCCCTGGATGATGATAGTGCGATTGTGATATTTAGAGAGGCTTATGAATCCATAAGGCAGCTAGGGGATGCCGAATGGTGGCTTAATGGATATGAACCAAGGGATCATGAAGTCAGTATGGACATACTCAAGGAATTTGACATAAAAGAGAAAGTCAGTCTGAATTATCTTCCAAGATTCAAAAGAATAAGGAATGATGCCAATTATAGAGGTTTTAAAATAACAGTTGCACAAGCTCAGGAAATAATGGAATTCTGGGAAAAGTGTTGCAAAGATATTGTCGGGATCCTAAATAAAAGAGTTAAGAAATGACTTGTCTCATCGAAGAGTCTGTTTTTATCCAAAGCTTGGTTTTGATATAAGTCATGCCCTCATTATCTCCCCAAACAAGCCTTCATATCCTGAATACGATTTCTTTATCAATCTCTTTCCTTCCTCTATGTGGCCAGAATTTATGGCCGCATGGGCCTTTTTCAGGCCATATTTCATCTTTTCAATGCCTTTGAAGATGCCAATGAATCTGTCTTCTTTTCTCAGGTAATCTGCCCTGAACATCATCATGTCAGCAATCCCATTCGCCTTGACCATCAAGGCAAAGAAGGTGAAGCGGAACTCATTGAACTGCTTGTGTCTCGGGTTCAGCTTACGCATGTCTATATTCTCAAGAGTGTTATTGATGATGCCAAGGAGGTCATTAAGGCTGTTGGCAGAAAGCCTCAGGCTATCCAGATAATCTTGCTCTCTTGTCATTTTAGCCCTAATATGTGCGTTGCCGTGAAATAAAGGCTTGCATAGACGACAGCAAGCACAGCAATTGTTGCGATAGTGGCATTGGTGACTGCCCTTTGCATCCTCTCTGTCTTGCTCATCTTTGGGAAATGCCTATAGCTCTCTAGGAATATCATTATCCAAAGCAGGGCTCCGAAGCCCAGCATAATTGGCGATACAGCAAGGTAAAAGCTTATCATTTTACTGGTAACATTACTGTTGCCACCCCCCATGCCTTCTATTTTGAATGATTAATATTCCAACGGCGATTATTGCGAGTATTGCCCCATAAATGAATGACCATCCGTAAGAGAATACGGTCCATAACAGACCTGCAATTATGCTTGATACAAAGTCTCCAATGCCATTTACAGTATTCAATAATCCAAAACCAGTCCCTCTAATATCTTTTTTCAGGAGATCTGCGGCATACGCCCGCTCCATTACATCAATAAGCCCTGTTTCGACCCCAGCAAGCAAGAACAGAATTATAAAGCTTGCAATAGTTGGTTGGAGTATTACAAATCCTATACAGTATATTGCAAATATTGCATAGCCCAATCCTAGGAGGAATCTTTTGCTCATTCTGTCTCCTAAGCTTCCAAAGATATATGCAAAGATTGCTGCGCCAACATTTAGGAGCATATATAATCCTGTTGCGATGCTTCCTGCTGCTAATATCCCAATGCTTGGCTTCAATGCTTCCATGACCCTCAATACCAAGAATGTGTTCGCAAAATTAGCTATTCCAAAAACCGCAGCAGCCAAAAGGAATCTGTTAAAATCTGATGGCATGCCTTTTATGGTTTTCCAGAATTCTATCTTAGTATTCTTTGTTTTATATTTTTCTCTGACCATTAATACAGCGACAACTGCAAGTATTCCTGGTATTAATGCGAGAAAAAATATGTTTCTTACGCCAAGGATTGGTAGGAGAAAGAATGCAAGGGCCGGACCCAATATTGCTCCTAGTGTGTCCATCATCCTTTCAAAACCGAAAGATCTGCTTCTTGTTTCCTTATCCACAGAATCAGATAATAATGCGTCTCTTGCGGGACTTCTGATACCCCTTCCAAGCCAACCTAATGTTCTTGCTATCAGCACATGAATCCAATGCGTGGCAAACCCTATGAGGGGGATAAAAAAACCAGTCATAACATATCCCAGTATAATAAATGGTTTTCTTTTACCTGCTTTATCACTGTACCATCCTGCAAATGTCTTGATAAAGCTTGAAGAAAAATCTGAAACACCTTCTATTATCCCAAGTATTGCTGCTGCGCTATGCAATTCCATAAACAAGAATATAGGCAGTATTGCTGTAGCCATTTCATGGCCCATATCACTAAATAAGCTTGCAAGTCCAAAGGACAATACATTTCTGTTAAGCCATCCTTTCTTTTTTTCGCTCATTTGGACTCTCCGTTAATTATATCTTCACTATGCATGGGGTTGAACCATTTGTGCGCGATGAATGTAGGAATGACTGCATTGGAGATGACCACGCCGATGAGCACTGAAAACTGGACTTGATTTATGTAGCCCGCCTGTAACCCAAAATAACTCGAGATTGTTCCGAACGTTAGGCCCGTGCTCATGAGAAGTGTCGTGTACATGCTTCCATGCGGAATATACTTTTTTGCAAGGAAGTAAACCCCTATGAATTTTGCCGCTATCTTGATTAGGAATAATAGGATAAACAAGCCTAAAGCTGATAGGATTAAAGGCAGTGATACATTCAATCCTCCGACAATGAAAAAGAATGGTGTAATAATGGCATACGCCACAACCCGCAGCCGTTGAATAACAAGTTTCGTTTCTGTCCCTTCTACAAAGTATTTTGACATAATCATTCCAAGTACGAATGCAGGGAGCACGGCCTGGCTGTCCCCAAGACTTGCGAAGTACGTAAAGGTTAACAGCAGAAGAAAAATATATTTGATCTCTGGCTCAATGACCTTGTTCTTGTAAAGCTCGTTGTGAAAAATGTGGTGAGAATATGTGCCTGCCAAAAAGATTATCCCTATAGAAACCAAAATGAAGATTATTGTGTAAAAGTTAGGTTTTATGAACAATATACTCAACGCAAGTGCAGTTCCCATATCCGTAACAAAAGTGGAGGCCATAATCAACTTACCAAGTTGAGTCTTGGACAGTTTTGTCTCAATAAGCACAGAATAGATTACTGCAAGCGATGTTGTCGAAAGGGCGACTCCGGCAATCAGTGAGGCATTCAAGGTCCATCCTGCAAGCAGGTACGTGTATGAAAACACGCAAATAAATGGGATTATGAACGATGCCGTGCCGATAAGAAAGCTTTCCTTGAATTTCTCCTTCATCAAGTTGGTGTCTATTTCTGCTCCTGCAAGAAATGTCAGTACTATACCACCAAATCCTGCAAGGTAATTCATCCATGCTTCGCTGTGAAATCCATAATAACCAGCAATTACTCCAAGCAAAATTTCAACAATTGCCACAGATATTCCAAGTCTTAATGAGATTATGCTTGCGGCGAGCACAATTACGCCGGCAATTAAAGGTATTACGTCTACCACCATTTTATTTAACACCTCTAGCTATTATCAGAAGAAGCTATCAACCACTGTCAGTGGTGGTAGTTTTCACGCTTAGTGATGGCAAGCTTCATTGCCTAGTGAAGATTACGATTAGTAGTATATAAAATTTACCAAAACTAGTCAAGCATTCAGCTCTTACCACAATGAGGAAATAAAAATTTGATATATAAGAAAAGATGGTTTACTCAGTCTCGTCGAAGAACTCGTCCTTGATCTCGAGCTTGGCCTTGTCATCTATCTGCTTGGCCGGCATGTCCATGGATTTGGCCGATTTCTTGTCCTTGTACTCTGAGTAGCCGCACTTGCCGCACGTCAGCCTGTCCTTATGCTCTGCCAGCAAGAATCCATGGCCGCACTTCGGGCAGCTCTTGCTCTGCAGCTTTCCTTTCTCATAATTTTCCCATAAACCTGATTTTCCTTTTGCCATCTTATTTTGCCTCTTCGCCTTTCTTCACTTTGTTGAATCTCTTAAGCACGAATCCCGCCTCAAGCTTCGCTATGTCTTCCTTCTTCTCATAGACGCGAGCGATAATCTTTGCTTTCCTGACGCCGTTTATAGGCTCTATCTTTGCCACGACAACCTGTTCCTCTTCAACCTTCAAAGCATGAGCAAGATCTTTCCTTATCTCTTTCCTATCAGGCAGCGCCTTCTCAAAGCCTGCTTCCGCAACAATCTCTGTCCTGGCCAGCAAGGGCTTCTCTTCCTTCGACAAAATCTTCAACTGTGCCATACATTCACCTTATCTTTATCGCGTATTCGCCTTCTTTCTTTACATTGATCCTTTCAGCTACCATGCTCTTGCTTGTGTCGAAGAAATACATCCTTCCATAGAAGCTTGTGCTGAAGTTGCTTCCGCCGCATATCGGGCATTCCGTGCCTGTCACGAAAATCTTACATTTTTTGCATGCTTTCTTTTTCATTTTTATCACGCGCTCATTATTTTTATTATGTCTTTGCTAGTTATTATCCCTATAAGCTTGCCCTTCTCGGTCACTGGAAGTCTTCGAAACCTGTTCTTCTCCATTGTCCTGCTCACATCGATGATACGCGAATTCACGTCAGCCGTGATGAGCTGCCTCGTCATGACATCTGAAACTGTCGTCTTTGCCGGATTCTGTTTCGCCAGCACGACCCTTTTCAATATGTCCCTCTCAGTGATTATGCCAACAGGCTTACCTTTCTCCACAACCACCAAGTCTCCAAT
>JAGVOV010000053.1 GCA_020052545.1 archaeon
CTATCACGTTCTTGAAGCCATGCTTCAAAAGGTTCAGGACGTCTGCCCTTCCCTCGACGACGATGACCTCTTCATTCTCGTCTATTCCCGGGCCTGCAGGCAGCCTTTCCTTGCCGTATTCTGCTATCTCCATGACTCTCACTGAAGCCGCGACCTCGTCTGCTAATTCTGTAGAATCTGGCATGACATTGTCCATCAATTGCCTTAAGAGTTCCTTGGCTCTTTCGACGACTAGCAGCCTCTTGCTGACTCTGACATCTTCTATGTTTTCTACTCTGATCTTCGCATTGCAGGGGCCTATCCTCTGGATTATTTCTATAGCGGCCGCTACAATTGCTGTTTCCGCCTTGTCCAGGCTGCTTGGTATCACAATTGTGCCTTTTGTCTTGCCTGTCTTTGTGTCTGTGTTTACTTCTATCCTTCCTATCCTGCCGCTCCTTTGCAGCTCTCTCAGCTCTAGATCCTCGCCAAGAAGGCCCTCAGTCTGGCCAAAGATAGCGCCAATTATGTCAGGCCTGTCAACAACGCCATCGACCTCTATGGTTGCATTTATTATATATTTTGAAGATACTGGACTTATTTTTCCCATTTCAATCCCTCTATGTTGGTTTATAGAATAAGTTTAGTCCCTTATGGATGAAAGCCGTATAAGCCTTATTTCACCATTTAAAGCACGAATAAGCGATTATGATTAACATGCGAACCAAACCTGCCCTATTTCCCCTTATTTTATGATTATAAAGGTTATTTCGCCCGAAACACTAACTCCCAAGCTCATTGCTTGCATTTAGCGTGAGCTCCATTGGGTACTCTCGTGTCGGGCTGTTGTGCCCAAGAGTGTCTTCGAATCACGGCCGAATAAACAATATTCGCTCTTCAAAGGACCCATTTGGGCATTTCCCTATAAATTGGAGGTAGGGAAACCCTATTTATAAACCTTGTGAATTAATATTAGGTAAAGACAAAAAATCAGCCTGGCACGACATCATTGTCAGACACCATATTGAATTTAGCTTCCCTGTATTCATAGGTTTTCTGGCCTTCCTGGAATTTCAGCGGAACGCCGAAATATGTGTCCAGCCACACTTTGTAGTCTGTTCCTGCCCTGCTAAAGCTGATTATGTATGTGTCTCTTCCGCCTATCTGTTCCTCTCCTGTCTTGCTCCCTGAAGTTATCTCTTGCACCCAGTCAAGCGGTGTCTTCCTGTAGTAATCGTTGAAATTCAGCGTCTTTATACTTGGATTTGGGCCACATCTCTGCCTGTTCAGGCAGTAGCCGAAGGCGCTTTTGACATTTAGGTCGAGATAGACTGTATCAAAAAGGTTCTCTGCTTTGTATATGGATGATCCTGCCAGTATGACCTTAACATTGCTGCCTTTGATGTAATAGCCATATCCTTGGGCCCCGTCAGTCTCATAATAATAGTAATTCATGCTCTTCAGCTTTGAGTTCTGGTCAATAATCTTTTTTATCTCTGGATCGAGCTGCGCCGCCTGCTGCGCTGTCGTCGTTGTTATCTGCACTATCGTCGTGGCGACAGTGGTTGGCTGCGTCGGGCCTGGAGTCTCTGAATCTGCCTGCTTGGCCTCTCCGCAGCCGATCAAAATAATAGATAATAGAGTCAATACAATCAAATATTTCATATTAGCACCCCATTCTAGAAATATATCGATATCTTATAAATTTATCTCTTGTCGAGCTCATCGAAGCTTGGCGTCATCGAAGCTACAGAGGCGATGAACATCACTAGGAAAACAACCATGAAGCCAAATCCGAAGCTGTTTCCGGCATCCTGGCCAGCCCATGCAAACCAGAGATTGAAGCGGCCGGAGAATGTCCAATAGGCAGAGATAAGGAAACCTAACAGGCCAAGAAGCATAAAAGTGCCTGGCAATGGGATTTTGTCGCTCATAACGCCTTAATCAGAAGCATACTATAAATACTTTTTTGTTCACTTAAACTTGACGAAATTCAGCTCTGATACAGATTCTCTTGCTTTCTGCAGCTTTCCGTTGAAATCTTCCATGAAAGCTGTCATCTTTTCACAGGCTATCTGCTTTATTTCCCCAGAAGTCATGTCTCCTTTCTTGTAAGCGTCATGGATCTTCTGCAGCTCATTGTCGTCTTCCACCAAATGCTGCTTGAGCAGCTCAAACACCATATCCTTGCTTATATCTGCTCCAAGCCTCCTATGCTCTTCTAATGTGTCACGCCCTCCTGTTATGGCTTTCTTTATCTTCTTGCTCGCGCTTTTTATGTCCTCCGGCAGCTCGATGAAGGAATCTGGCTTTGATTTTGACATCTTCATGCTGCCGTCCAAGCTTGGCATATATTTGTGGTAAATGGATGAAGGATAGAAGAATTTCTTTTCCTTCATCCTTGTAACAACGTCTCTTGTCAGCCTTATATGTGGATCTTGGTCAACTCCCACGGGAATTATGCCTGGCATCCTTTTGCTGAATTGAGGAAATAATATATCACCAACCTGGGTCACAGCCGACATTATCCTGCCAGGATCTGCATTCCCATAGACTGCCTTGAATTCGTTTAGTGTGATCTTCTTGGCCGCAAGATAGGCAAAATTCATCACTTCCCTGTTCTCAGACTGAAAATAGAAATTTGTCTTTTTTGGGTCGAGGCCAAGAGCTGTATATGCGGGAATATGAAATTTCAATGCCCTCTCTCTCCCTTCTTCAAGACTTATTCCCCTGGCTGCCGCAGCTTCAAGATCCGCAACAAGGACGTAAGTCTCTGCTCCATGCTCCTGGAAATATCTTATCTGTTCCACAACCATCTTTGTGCCTAGATGTATCTTTTCTCCAGATGGCATTATTCCTGAAAGTACATAGAAGGGCTTCTTGAGTTTTATCGCTTCTGAAATCAGCTTTAAGTTCCGGCCGGCAAAGACTATGCCGCGCCTCATGAACCTGTTCCTGTCAGGGAAAATGTCTGCATCAAAAACGTCAAGGCCGAAATCTTTGGTGACTTTTGCATAATCCTCAACAAGCTCGCTGCCGTAAGGATCGATGATTTTGGTCATAGTGTTAAAGTTGGCTGGAATCTATTTAAACTTTACTCAAGAAACCTTAGCATTACCTGCTTCGCCACTTCTTTCTTTGAAGGGAACGCAGCGACAGAGATCATTATGTGGAAGCAATTTCCAGAGTCTGTCAGCTTGTACTTGTTTTGGAGGAGCTCTTCTTTGTCAATCCTTATGAAAAAATGGCATGCTTCATCAATCCTCGAGTCAAGCTGTGCTTTTATGGTGCTCTTGTCTTCAGAAGAAAGCTTTGAGAAAAGGTCCTTCAAGAAAGCCGTGGTTTGATGTTGTTTAGTGAATTCAGTTTCCAATATTATTATTTCTTGGCCTTCAATCCCCGTGGCCTCAGTTTCCTTAAAAGTTATTTTTTCTTCTTCGGCATTAAACGGCATAAGCCTTATTAAAGCAGTCCTGACGCTTCCCCCTTCCACTTTGTCGGTAAAAACCCTGAGCCTGATATTATTCGCTATTTTCATCTCTTCTCATTTACCAGATAGATTTATATAATTTGCCAATTTTGGTTAGGTTATGAAACACACATTAAAGGTGACTCTATTCTTGCTCGCAATATTCCTTGCGAGCCAGCTGGTCGGCCTCACAATAGTGTCAAAATATCTGAATTATGATGCTACTGTGCAGACTAAGACTGTCACTTATAACGCCCTGCCGCTGGGTTTTGACAGGCCTCAAGTTGACGCGACAAGCTCATTCATCTGGATAATTGCAGGCGTCATAATAGGCACGCTGCTTTTCTTGTTGCTTGTCAGGTTCCAGAAATTCCACCTTTGGAAGCTATGGTTTTTCTTGGCTGTCGGACTCACATTGACTATGGCTTTCTATGCATTCATAGCGAACCAGTATGTGGCCCTCGCCCTGGCAGTGATCCTGGCTGTTTGGAAGATATTTAGGCCCAACATATTCGTGCATAACATCACAGAGATATTTGTCTATGGCGGCCTGGCTGCCATATTCGTGCCGATAATAAATCTGATTTCTGCATTCTGGCTTCTCATATTAATATCGATATATGATATGTATGCTGTGTGGAAGAGCAAGCACATGGTGAAGATGGCCGAGTTCCAGAGCACAAGCAAGGTCTTCGCAGGAATATTTATCCCTTATAATGCAAAGGAGATGGACATAATCAAGCCGATAAAAGAAGGATCGTTGAAAGGCAAATCTGAAGGAAAAAATGCCATCCTTGGCGGCGGCGATATCGCCTTTCCTCTACTTTTCTCAGGCGTCGTCCTGAATACCTTAGTGCTGGAAGGGTTAAGCCTGGGAACTGCGGTGATGCAGACCCTTATAGTGACTTTGGCGAGCGCACTCGCTCTCGGCCTTCTGCTGTATTTTGGTAAGAAAGACCGCTTCTATCCTGCGATGCCTTTCATAACAGCAGGCTGCTTCATCGGCTATGTTATCATTTTCTTACTTTTCCGTATTTGAGCTAAATTTTTAAACTCAGCAAATTTTCATTCTCTCAGGGGCCCGTAGTCTAGCGGTTATGACGTCGCTTTTACACGGCGAAGGCCACCGGTTCGAATCCGGTCGGGCCCAGCTTTTTACCAAAAGAGGTTCTTTGATTAGTTTGGGTGATACTATGAACAAAATATTGAGCGATAGCGGCAAGGTTACAAGATATATAGAAGATTATGGCCTGCTGACGGCAGCCCAGAAGGAGCTTGTCGATGCGGCGGCGGAAGCAACAAAAAATGCGTTTGCGCCCCATTCACATTTCCTTGTTGGCGCTGCGATAAAGACAAAGGCTGGCCTCATAGTGCCTGGCTCGAACTATGAAAGCTCTTCTTATGGCTTGACAATATGCGCAGAGAGGGCTGCGATATTCGATGCTAACAATCATAAGATAAGAGACTTGGAGATGATTGCAATTGTGACGGCTTTTGAGGATAGGCCAACAGAAGAGCCAAGCTTCTCATGTGGAGCATGCAGGCAGCTCATCTACGATGCTAGTCAGATTTACGGGACAAACATCGGCATAATAACGTCAAATACATCAAAGAGCAAGATTTTCATCGCGACAATAAGGGATTTGATGCCTTGGGGCTTCGGTCCTGTTGACCTTGGCGTTGATGTCAAGAAGTACAGAACCTAAGCTGCATTCCTCATGAGCTCTGCAGTGAGCCTTCTCTTTGCCAAAGGGAGCAAGGTCTCCTTGAAAGGATATCTGAGATGCTTGTCTGCGGGCTGGCAGTAGAAAGCGGCAGTATGGGTGTCAGTTATGCCTTGGCTTGACATCAGCTCCTGCTTCAGATGCTCAGCTTCTATCTCGGGGACTGCAAGGGTGCTGGAGATTTTATGATCTGAGATTTCCCTGGCCTTTAAGTAAAATCCGTGAAATTCTTTGTTTGGGATTTGGATCTGCCCGACCTCGTAGCTTATCACACGCAATGCTCCGTTTGAGAATATAATAAGATAACCATGCTTTGTCAGCTCATTTGGCGGATTTATGCCTAGCTGCTTCATCTTGAGCCCTGACATCACCTCTTCACAGATTTGGAATCCTGCATTCAACACCTTGTTGTATGTATCTCTTGAATCACCCCAGGCTTCTACCATGACCTCGATGTGCTGTATCCTATAATCAGGAATCTCCTTTGTTAATCTTCCAAGAAGATCATTGAAAGATATTGTCTTTCCGAGCCTTTCATTGAGCTTCATCTCCATTGTTGCGATGTCGACGACAAGGTCGTCTACAAAATTCATGAATCCGTTGAGCTCATTGTATGATGGAAATACTCTTTTCTCATCAAAATCAAACTTTCTCTGCCCGTAGAAATCACGTATCAGAGAAAGATAGGCTTCTTTTGCTGTGCCGCCTCCTGCCACCATCTGGAGCAGCGTATCTATGCAGAACTTGTCCTCTTGGAATGCCGATTCTTGCATTGCCCACCTTTCTTTAGCATTTTATTTAAAACTTGTGTAAATCAATAACATTTAAAAAACAACTTCCCTTTCCAGCCTTTGTAGGCTAGATCGGGAGGGTAGCCGTCTCTTGTTGCCATAAACCGGCTATAAGATGGGATCGAAGCCTGTTGAGAGGTGCAATCCATTGCAGGAAGTCCTGGTTTCGACTGAGAAGTCCTGTCCTTTAGGATTGGCCTTATTGTGAAAGAGTCAGGTCCGGAAGGAAGCAGCTATAAGCAGTAAAGCTGGTGCTTAGAGGGTAACGGGATGGAGAAAAAACTAGGGTAGCTTTTTGCAGTTGGTTGCTTCCATCAGCGGGCGCGCCTACACTTCTTATTCATACCATACTACATTAAGGCGCAGCTTGCTGGGATATATTTCTAGTACGCTGCCTTCCTTGAATTTATACACTTTGCTCAATGAATCCATGACAACGACATTCTCATTTTTTTCTGATATTATCTTGATCTTCTGGTTCAGCCTCATCTTTCCTGAATTCTTCTCGCATGTCGTCAGCCTTCCCTTATGGGGCTCTCTTATTAGATATTCATAGCTCTGCTCATCAAGATCCATGACCTTGCCGCCTGCGCTCCTGTTCCAGGCATAGCTTCCCGTAGGCGTTGACACTATTACTCCAGAACTCTTCTGCCTTCCGTCACAATAAGGCGTTATTATGTGGTAGACTGCCGTGATGAAGGCATTGTGCGGCCCCATATAGACCTCATTCAAGGCTTTTTCAGGCAGCACTTTGCCGTCAAGCTTCGCCTCTAGTCTGAGAAGCTTCCTGACTTTTAATTTTCCCTTGATGTAATCTTTGAATTTCTCTTCAAAATTATCCTTTGTGCATATCGTGTAGAAGCCGTCTTTGATCCTTGTGTTGGCATTGACGCCAAACATCGGCGTCCTGTCAAGGATAAAATGACTCGTCTGTAAGAATGTTCCATCGCCGCCAAGCGTTATCACTAAATCCTTGCTCATGAAATGTTTTTTCCTGGCGTGGTTTTTCTCAGAATAGGTTGCTTTATGGTTCTTTAATGCAACTTTCACTATCTTCAATGTCTCTTTTTCCTCTTTATCCACAGGCTTTATGTAAACTACCAATATCTTCATTTTACCACGATGGCAGGCTTTCCTGGCATGCCATTCCTCGCTTTCGCATCACGGCTTTCCTCTGCAATCTCAATTATGACGGGGCACTTAAACTCTTCTTCAAGAACCTTCTTGTTTCTTTCCAGAGATTTCGTCTCTTCATCCTGTTTAAGGTCAATTAGCGGCATCTTTGAAGGGTCCTGCACAAGTTTTGGAATGAGCTTCACCAGATCCTGGCCATATTTCTTCAGGTCGCTCTGCATTATCTCCTTCATTATTGTGCCTGAATCCCTTGTCTGTCCAAGCCTCGCTTTTATCTCTTTCACTAATGTATATTTCCATTCTGGAGAAACAATCAGCTTCATCTCCTGAGGCTGCCTTATCTTTGTTAGCTCAAGTATCGAAAGAATGTCTTCCCTGACGCCTAGAGCAAACTCTTCCTCATATTCTATCTTCTCGTCTATTTTGCCTTCGTCTGCATTGGGCCATAGCTCAAGAGAGGCAAATGTCTTGTTGCCCAGATCATGCCAAAGCTCTTCTGAAAGATGGGGCGCGAACGGGCAGAGCATTAGCACTATTGATTTCACCGAGCTGTCAAAGACGCGTTTGCCTAAACCTCTTTCTTTGTACTTTTGCAGTATTGACGTGAATTCCATCAATGAGTTTAAGGTATAATTGAATTTGAATTCCAAAGTGTCAGTTTTTGCCTTGATGATGAGCCTGTTCAGCTTGCTCTCGACATAAGCGTCAAATTCTGAGTGCGCAGGCAATTCATTCGGCTCTGTGGCAAGCGCATGAACTTTGTTCAGGAATTTATGTATCCCGTTTATTCCTGTCTCGCTCCACTCAAAGTCCTTGTTAGGGAGAGCAGAGAAAAGAACAAAAACTAGTAACGTGTCGGCGCCGTATTTTGATATCACTTCTCTTGGATCGACAACATTGCCTTTGCTCTTGCTCATCACTTCGCCGCCCATAGTTATCATGCCGTGTGTCAGAAGGTTCACAAAAGGCTCGTCAAACTTGAGCAGGCCCAAATCTCTTAATGCCTTTGTAAAGAATCGTGAATATAAAAGATGCATTATCGCATGCTCAATCCCCCCAATATACTGCTCAACGGGCATCCAGTATTCTACTGCTTCCTTGCTGAAGACTTCCTTCTCATTCTTCGGGCTGCAGTAGCGCAAGAAATACCATGATGAATCAACAAAAGTGTCCATCGTGTCTGTCTCCCTTCTTGCATCATGGCCGCATTTAGGGCATTTCGCATTGAGAAAGGAGGCTGATTTGTCAAGAGGATTGCCTTCTCCTGTGAACTGGGCATCTTCCGGGAGCTTGACTGGCAGATCCTTTTCATTTACTGGAACGGGGCCGCAGCTCTTGCAGTATATTATTGGGATAGGCGTGCCCCAGTATCTTTGTCTTGAGATTAACCAATCGCGGAGCTTGTATTGTGTTGTTCTCTTGCCCATGGTGAGGCTTTCAATATGCTCGCTTATCTTGTCTATTGCCTCCTCATTGCTTAGGTTGTTGAATTTTCCTGAATTCACTAATTTTCCATCCCCGACATAAGCTTCCTTATCGATATCTCCACCGCTTATAACTTCATTTATCGGCAGCTTGTATTTCGTCGCAAACTCATAATCGCGCTTGTCATGGGCCGGAACTGCCATTATCGCGCCGGTGCCATAATCCATCAGCACAAAGTTTGCTAGGTAGATCGGTATCTTCTCTTTTGTGAGGGGATTTATCACAAAGCTTCCTGTGAAAACGCCATGCTTCTCTTTGTCTTCTGCAGTCCTCGTGAACTTATCTTCAAGCAGCACTTTTGAGATGAATTTTTTTACTTCAGCCTCATACTCTTTTGTCGTGAGCTTAAGCGCTTCTGGATGCTCCGGCGCAAGCACCATGAATGTCGCGCCGAATATGGTGTCTGGTCTTGTCGTGAAGATTTTTATTGAAGAGACTGCGTGAAGATTCACAGTTGGCTCATTGGTGCTCCTGAAATGAGGCTTTTCTGATGTAACCTCTATCAGCTCTCCACTCAAGGCCTGAGCAAGCTTCCTGCCTTCTTCTATCGGAACCGCATCATCATTTATGCCGCTCAGTATCTTTATTGTGCCTACTTTTCCCTTTATCTTTTCAAAATCAAAATTCCAATTGAAGGTGTCCGTGAAAGGCCTCTCCTTGTCCTTGAATTTCGGCTGTGTGAAGCCAGCCACCATTACAAGGCCTTTTATCTTGATGTCTAGTTTCTCGATGACTTTCATCGCTACAACACAGCCAAGGCTATGCCCTACAATGATCGTATTCTCATCAAATTTACAGTTCTCGAGGACAAAATTCACCTGTTCCTCTTCCTTTGGCTGGCCTGCTCCCGGCATGACAGGACATTGATATTTTAAGCCTAACGAATCAAGATGATCTCTCAGGCCGGCATGAAGTGTATTGTCGGGGCGCCCGTTATATCCGTGCAGCAGCACATAGTTGCTCTCAACCGGAAAATTAATCTCTGTGCCTTCGCTCTTGCCTATCCAGTTCTTCTGCATTGTCTTGACGCGCTCCGGCCAGCCTTCAAGCTTGTCAATATCTTGGAGCAGCTCCTCGGCATATTCTGTTATCTTGAAGAACCATTGATCTAAGCTTTTTGTCTCGACAATATTCTTGCAGCGCCAGCATTTTCCATCTTCCACTTGTTCATTCGCCAGCACAGTCTGGCAGCTCGGGCACCAATTTACAGGTGAGTTTTTCCTGTAGGCAAGGCCTTTCTCATAAAGCTTCAGGAAGATCCATTGGTTCCATCGGTAGTATTCTGGGGTGCATGTTGCCAATTCCCTGTCCCAGTCATATGAGAGTCCTAATTCGTCCTGCTGCTGCTTCATTAAAGTTATGTTGTTGAAGGTCCAGTCGCGGGGATTCACATTGTTCTTTATCGCTGCATTCTCTGCAGGCAGGCCAAATGCGTCAAAGCCCATTGGATGCAAGACACTATAACCTTGCATCCTCATGAATCGCGCATAGACATCAGAGATGCTGTAAGTCCTGGCGTGACCCATATGCAGGCCGGCGCCAGAAGGATAGGGGAACATGTCAAGGCAGTAATATTTTTTCTTCTTGTCTTCAATAACATGGAAGACTTTGTGTTTTCTCCATTCCTGCTGCCATCTCCTCTCGAATTCGACAAAATTAGCCATTAATGCTAAGAAAGGCGCATTTTATTTAAAGTTTACTTAGGCTTTTATGCCTTCTCAAGAAGTCTACGACCATAATTAGTTATTGAGACGCTGTAGGAAGGTCTGCCATTTGAAGGGTGTTCCTTCATACTATTTATCTTGACGGCCTCAAAGAACTGCAGCTCATGGCAATTGTCTTTTATTGTCCTAAAACCTGTGTTTATCCTCCTTTCGAGCTCCGCGTAAGAATAATCCCTCTCTTTGATGCATTTTAGTATCTGCTGCTTCAGGACCAACGAGCTTCTTTTTGGCATACTGCCATATTGCAGTAAGCTTTAAATATAGCTAACTCATGATATTGCAGTAAGTGGGCTGTAGATTATGAGAGCTAAGGAGGAGTCAAAGAAGAATCAGTGGGCTATTGATAATGAGAATTAAATATGGAATTACAAACTAATGTTATTTATTGTGGGGATTGTAAAGACGTCCTCAAAAAGATACCAGATGAAAGCATTGATTTGGTCTATCTTGATCCACCATTTTTTTCTCAAAAACACTACGAAAATTTCTGGATACAAGGTCAAGGTGACCATGAAACAGTCATGGGATTTTCTGATAAAGATTGGGAAAATTTAAGACATTCTATTGACCCTAATATATTAAAAGAGTATGAAGCTATTGAAGAAAGATGGAAAGGTGGGCATAAAGGAATTTTTGTTTTTATTGCCTACCTGAGAGAAAGACTACAACAATGTGAAAGAGTACTAAAACCGAAAGGTGCAATATTTTTACATTGTGATTGGCATGCATCACATTATTTAAAACAAATGATGGATGAACTTTTTGGATACGATAATTTTAGGAACGAGTTTGTATGGTTGAGAAAATCTAGTTCTGCTTCAACTTCCAGAATATCAAATAGCCATGATACTATATTTTATTATACGAAATCAAAAGAGTTTACATTTAATCAGCAATATACTAAATATGATGAAGAATACATTAAAAACACGTATACACATAAAGATGATATAGGTATATATAAATTACATGATGTTGTAGCACCAAAAGGTTTAACGGGTGGAAGATGTTATTATACCTATAAGGGATTTACCCCTAAATATGGATGGTTAATGTATCAGGAAAAGCTAGAAGAATTAGATAAAGGTAACAGATTAGTTTGGGCAAAAACAGGGAGACCTTACAGAAAATTATATTTACATGAGAGAAAGGGAAATCCTTTGAATGATGTATGGACAGATATTGAAAATGTTTCTTCTCAAGGAAAAAAAGAAAATTTAGGATACCCTACACAAAAACCAGAAGCTTTACTAGAAGGAATAATTAAAATTGCTTCTAATCCAACAGATATAGTTTTAGATCCTTTTTGTGGATGTGGAACCACGGCAGCTGCAGCTAAAAAATTAGGTAGGAGATTTATTGGTATTGATATTTCGAGAGTAGCCTGTGATGTTATGAAAAAGCGTCTTGGTGAAAATGTGAAAGTTATAGGTGGGGAATCAAAAGAAGAACTGTCTAAGATGGAACCGCATGAATTTGCTAGAATAGTGATTGTAGAAAAAATGGGAGGGATTGTGAGTCCCAGAAAATCAGGGGATATGGGTATAGACGGCTGGGTTGAGTTTAAGACTATTCCTGTTCAAGTTAAGAGATGGGAACATAAGGTGGGAAGGCCAGAAATTGATAAGTTTGCCCATGCCATTGAGAGAGACAGGAAAGAGAAGGGTATTTTAGTCGCTGATGATTTCTCTAAGGATTGTTATGCCGAGGTGGCAAGAATTGAGAAAGAACAAAAAATCAAAATAGAGTTGCTGAAAATTGATGATTTATTCTTTAAAGAATAAGACGACGCTAACTTAACATCTCAAAACAAAAATAATCAGAATTTCTTGAATTCTGCTATCGTGTCTATGAGGTCGACATGGCCGAGCATCATGGCCCTGCAGCAGTATCTCTGGACGCCAAGGTCGTCGAGTATCTTTTTCCTGTCCTCTCCTCTAGCCACACGCTCCTGAAAACCATCCCATAAATGTCCGATCGGTTTTCCGCAGCTCCAGCATCTTATTGGGATCATCATCTTGCTCACCTGTAGGATTTCTGCCTTTTGGCCCTTGCTTTTGAGTCATTCGGCTTCCTTGTCTCTTTCCTTCTGACATCTGAGACTAGCATCTGCCTGTCATACTGCAATATCTTCTCTTGCAATTTCTCGTCCTTTGAGTATTCTACAAGGCCGCGAGAAATGGCGACGCGTGCAGCATCAACCTGGCCGACTATTCCGCCGCCCCTGACATTGACATTCACATCGACTTTGTTAAGGGCTTCGCCGACAAGCTCTGTCAGCTCCAAAAGCTTCATCTTGGCGAATTCCGGGGTATAATTATCGAGCAAGACCTTGTTTATCTTGACTTTCCCGGTTCCTGGCCTCAACGAGGCCCTTGCCACAGCCCTTTTCCTTTTTCCTGATGTGTTTATGATCTTCATATTTTTGCACCTATATGCCTACTTATCTCTTCTATGCTAGTATACTTGTTGGTCGATAATCTTGAGACGTCAGCATGCTTTATTGTCTCCAGCTTCTCATTCTTAAATTCTGATGGAACGCTAACATAACACATTATCCTTTTCAATGCCTCTCTTCCTCTTGCCGTCTTTATCGGCAGCATGCCTCTTATCAACCTTTTGACAAGCCTGTCCGGCATTCTAGGATAGAAGGGTCCTTTCGCCCATGTCCCTAATTTTCTCTTCCTCTCAAAATTAGCAAAGAGATTGTCTCTGTTCCCTGTCATGAATATCTTCTCGCAGTTGACTATCTTCACTTCCTTTCCGAGCAGAGCTGCCTTCGCGACCTCACTGCCCATTCGGCCGAGGATTAAGTTGGTTCCGTCGATTATCACTTTTTCACCCGATGATCCTGATGTTCTTGATGTCCTTCTTGCTCATCAAGTCCTGCAAGCTTATTGCTATGCATCCTGCCTTCTGCAGCTTCTCTGCTGCCTGTCCCGAGAATGTGTACGCTGCCACTGTAACCTTTCTTGTTATCTCTCCTGAACTGAGCACTTTTCCTGGAACCACAACAACCTCATTGTCGTTTGAGAAGCGGTTTATCTTGGAAAGATTGACTGCCCTCCTGTTCCTTGTGGGCCTCTCTAAGTCCTGCGCCAGCCTGCTCCATAATGCCATCTTGTCATCTATGGATTTCTTCCTCAGGTTCTGGATCAGATTTGTCAGTTGGATGTTTTTCATTTTTGTTAACCTTATTAAAATGCGGGAGACGGGATTTTCGCTTTGAAGTCTCGAACCCGCGCAGGCACTAAGCCACAAGGCCCTCAACCTTGCCCGTTTGACCAGCTCCGGCACCCCCGCATTAGCGTCATTTCTTCTTGATCTCTTTGGCAAATTCCTCCAATTGGGCATCAAAAATCTCAACAGCCCTCAGGGCAATCTCCTTGACAGACAATTGTCCCCATGATTCTATGTAAAAAGCAATCTCATTCTTGTCATATGTTATCTCTGCGCCCGCCTTCTCTGTCAGCTCAAGATTTGCTTCATTGAGCAGCGCCTTGATCGCATTCGGCTTGTTCAGTGATATTTTGTCAGCCTTGAACTCGGCCTTGTCCTTCTCACAAAGTATTATCTCGTTGCCCTTCTTCAGCTTCGGCATAAATTTGTAGTAGACATGCGCCGCGCTCCATTTCGCATGCTGCCTTCCCTGGCCCAGGCATGCTGTGGCATCAAACTCGAGCTCTTGGTTCTTCAAGAGCTTTGCAATCGGCATTTCAGTATATATCGGCTTTACATCCACATCTTTTATCTTCAGTTCTGATGCGTATACTATCCCGGGCCCTTTTGCCTTCAGGCTCATCTTGACCTGGCATTTCGCGCAGCCTTCTCCTTTGCAGCTACACTCGCTCGGTAGCACATAAGTCTTCAAGTCTGTCTTCAAAGGCAAAAGCCCGAGCCTGTTGCCTATCATCTCATCATACAATGCAGAGCTGTTCTTCTTCAGTTCCACATCTTCGATTGCGAGCACTGGCACTTCATCTGTCATCATCCTTCTCATTGTGTTTGCATATGAGACTGGAACATCCTTCCAGATAAAAGCGATTGTGTTCTTGTCCTTGCTCTTGTCAAAAACTTCGATTTGCATTTTATACTCGCCTTCCTCTCTTTCCGCCCTTCTTTCTGCAGGTGTCATGAGGCACTGGCGTCACATCTTCTATGATGCCGATGCGCAGTCCCATCCTGCTCAATGCTCTTATCGCTGCCTGCGCTCCTGGTCCTGGGCTATTCGGTCCATTATGTCCACCTGGAGCCTTGATTTTGACATGTATCCCTGAAATCCCTGACTCCATCGCGATCTCTGCAGCCTTCTTTGCCGCTGTCATCGCTGCTGTCGGGCTGCTTTCCATCCTGTCGCTCTTCACGACCTGTCCACCAGAGCTCAATGATATGGTCTCTGTTCCGGTTATGTCTGTGATATGGATTATAGTATTGTTGTATGAACTGTATATGTGGGCGATTCCCCATCTAATTGGCTGCCTTTGCTCCATCTTTCCTCACTCTTCTCTTATTGTCCCTTCTGCCGTCTTTCCTTTGGAATTCATCCTTCACTACTTTCTTCACTTCTTTCTTTTCCAGGATTATCCTTTCTGGGTGCTCGATGCTTGATAATGTTGATTCCTGTTTGAACGTCACCAAAGGAAGCTCTTCAGCCCCTACAAGGTATGAAGGGCTGTCTACTTTCCTTTCGCCTATTCTTATATGTCCGTGCGTTATGAATTGCCTTGCCTGTGTCACGCTTCTTGCGAAGCCTTTCTTGTAAACGACCGTCTGCAGCCTTTTCTCCAGCATATCTCTTAATGTGACTCCCAAGATTTCATCAACGCTTGTGGTCTCTGTGGCAAGCCCGAGCTTCTGCAGCTTCTTTATCTGCTGCGCCCTCTCTTTCTCTGCCTGCTTTGTGCCGGCAGCGATATTCTTCTTGGCTATTCTTTTGATAGTAGAAAGCTTGCTGGTCATCTTCCAGAGCTCCTTCTTGTTCTTGAAGCCATACTCCTTCATGAGCACTGACTCTGCTTCAATCCTTTCCTTATTCCAAGGATGCGCAGGTTTGGAAAATTTCTTTCTGTTCTTTTTCGGATCGCCCAATCAATTCACCTATTTCTTATCTTTGCCTTTATCTGCCGCTGGAGCCGCCACCTTTGTCTTCGTGACGCCCATCACTTTTCCTTTGTTCCTTCTGAAATTTGATTTTGTCCTCTGGCCGCGCACCGGCTGTCCCAATGAGTGCCTGACTCCTTTGTAGGACTTGATCTTTCTCATTATCTTTATGTCATTGTCAGTGTAGAAATCGAGGTTGGATGTTATGAGATGCATATCTTCTCCATTCTCGACATCTTTTCTCCTATTCATCATCCATGTAGGAACGTGATATTTTGCCGGGCTCTTTATCACATCATCAAGCTTCGCAACTTCTGCATCAGTCAATGTTCCGGTCTTCTTGGATTTATCGACATTGGCCAGCGTGCAGACCATGCTTGCATACATAGCTCCTATACCTTTTATCTTCCTTAGGGCCTGCATTATCGCTTTGCTGCCGTCTAAGTCGGTGTTGACGACCCTTACAATGTGCCTGTATTCTTTCTGTTCCATTTTTGCCACAAATGATGCTAGAAACAAGTTTCTAGCCCTAATGACGCCGATTGACTCGGGCTTAATAGGTTGTGGGAGATTTGTTTCGTTTATAAAGCTTGTGCTTCAGCACATGTCAGAAATGCAGGCATTTCTGAGCACCATCGGAAAGCTTTGCTTTCCGAGGAGTCACGAGCGTCAGCGAGATTAGTATCTTTTTTCATAAAAAAAGGGGCGACTACCGAGATTTGAACTCGGACCAAAGGATCCACAGTCCTCTATGCTGCCAGGTTACACTATAGTCGCCAGCAACCTGGAGGGTAGAAACAGCGTTTATATAATTTATGCTGAATGCTGCCTGAACTTGTTGAAAAGATAAGGCATCATCAAAGCTATGAGATACACAATTGATATCACATAAGGGTCCTGCTGGATTGTTATCTTAAGTATGGCTGCTGCCCTGCTTGATAATGATTCCATCAGGAAGATGTTCAGCACAGCCACTATGGGAATGAATATCCCAAGGAAGATGTGATGCTTCTGCTCTAGATGCTCCAAGTCTGTTATTATATGGCTGATGATAAAGCCGAAGAAAAGGCCTATTATCGCAGCCGCAATGAGTGTCTGTACTTGGGAGAAGAACACCATTATCGGCACAAGTATGATTGTTATGAAGAAAGTAGCTATGGTCAGCAGGAGCAAACTCA
>JAGVOV010000029.1 GCA_020052545.1 archaeon
GCAGGGGCGCGGAAAACATAGCGAAGCTGAAGCAGACGCTGAACAGAAAGATTAAAATAGTCGAGTTTAATCCCGAAATCCTGCAATTCATGAGAAATTTGGCTTATCCGGCAAGGCCGGAAGTGTCGCTTGAAGAGGGCATAGTGACCCTGAGCAGCGATGATATGAAGGAAAAGGGGTTGATGATCGGCAGAAGCGGCCAAAACTTAAGGTTGATGGAGCAGATCGCCAACAGATACTTTAAAGTTGAGGAAATAAAGGTTGCAAAATGAGTAAAAAATCATCAGGACTGAATTCAGGAAAGAAGCTTAAGCAAAGAAGGAAGTTTGGAAGGTTGCATGACAAGAAATACATAAAGAGAGTTCTTTCATCCAAGCAGAGCGATCCGTTAGAAGGGGCGCATCAAGCTAGAGGAATTGTTTTAGAGAAGATACAGCTTGAGGCGAAGCAGCCAAACTCGGCCATGAGGAAGTGCTGCCGCGTCCAATTGATCAAAAACAGTAAGCAAGTTACCGCTTTTATGCCGGGTGATGGCGCGCAGAAGATGATTGACGAACACGATGAAGTCATAATAGAATGCATCGGTGGAAAGATGGGAAGGACAAAAGGCGATATCCCTGGAGTCAGATGGCAAGTCATCAAAGTAAATGATCAGAGTCTTGATGCATTGTTGCACAAGAAGATTGAGAAGGCGAGAAAGTGATTAAAGCATTCAATAAGTGGGATACCGAGGGCATTGTTGTCAAAGACATAGGAGTGAAGCCCTACATTAACCTGAACACAAGGGTTGTGCCGAAGACTGGCGGTAGGCATGTTGGCGTAAAGTTCCACAAAAGCCGCGTCTTTATTGTAGAGAGATTCATGAACAAGCTCATGATTCCTGGCCACAAGTCAAGAAAGCATTTGATGAGCTCAGGCCACAACACCGGGAAAGGCCAGACAGTGTACAAGATAATGGAAGACACGCTCAAGATAATAGAACAGAAGTCAAAGCAGAATCCTTTGCAAGTCTTGGTAACAGCAATCGAAAATGCAGCTCCGAGAGAAGAGATAATCTCAATCGAATATGGCGGAGCCCGTTATCCGAAAGCAGTCGAGGCAAGCCCGCAAAGAAGGGTAGATTACGCGATGCGCCTCATGGTCCAAGGAAGCTATCAAAAAAGCTTCGGCAAGAAGAAGAAGATGACAGAGGCCTTGGCAGAAGAAATCTTGGCTGCAAGCAACATGAGCCCGGCATCGGCCGCGATATCAAAGAAGCTCGAGCTTGAGAGACAGGCAGACTCGGCAAGATAAACATTTTCTTTTTGTTACTATTTTTGCGTAACATTTTTAAATCGATATCACTTTGTCCCAATCATGGCAACAATCCTCGTCAATGGTATTCCTGGGACAAAGAAGGGAGTCAGCGAGGGCTTGCAGAAATATCTCAAGGATGACAAGCTGAAATTTATTTCTATGGGCGGATTGCTTGCGGAACGCGGCCATTTATTGTATGGGACAGATCCTGACCTGGTTGCGGAGATGGATTATAGCTACAGGCAGATACTAAGGGAACTTGCTTACAGCGACACATTGAATATCCTGAAAGCTTCAGAGCCCAAGGAACACATCGTTATCGATACCCCATTGACGCTTTATACGCAAGGCGGCAACATCCCTGAAGTGATTTTCCCACAGCTGAAAATACAGGCGCTGCACGATGTGAGGCCGCTGAATCACATAGTCTCTCTGATGGATGTACCGGAGCTGGTCGCAGATAGGCTCAGAGGGCAGCCGTATCCGCACGACTCGAATAGCATATCAGACACCAACATCCTGCTGGATTGGATGATCATGGAAGGCATGACCGGGGAGGCAGATGCGCCATATGACAGAGCATCATATAAAGTCCAGGTGCCGCATATAGTTGTACCGAGGGACGGCGCAGATCTGACTCTGGCTAAGATGATATTTCATTACGCCAAGCGTGAAGGACCCGTAAGCTCAGCTTATCTTGCAGGCCCGATAACCCATCTCAAGGACAAACAAGGAGATAGTGCAGAGACTCTTGAGAAAAAGGCTATTGATAGGAAAAGGATGCTGGATTTCAACAATTTTATGCAGGAGTATATAATAACCGTAATTCCGATGACGATAGCAGACGGGAGAGCGGCTGACAAGAAACAGATAATCAACACTGTATTCAGGGACAAGCACTGGTTCGTGCAGAAGACTGACATTGTGATTGCATATTTCCCTGATGATTATCCAAGTTCCGGAACATTGGAAGAGATGAGGCACGCTGGAAGGATAGGGAAGCCCGTCATATTGATACACCCGAGCCTGCCAGACAAGGAAGTGTTCGGCTTCAGGCCAACCATGGGCTTCAAAGACCCTGAATCATTCTTCAAGGCCCTTACAAGGTTCGATCCTCAGGATCCATCGATGAGGCCGTTGAAGTATCTCTTCTATGAAGGAAAGCCTGCATACAAAGGGATGTTCTGGAAATAAATTTAGAATCTAATTATAATTTATGTCTTTTAGCATATTCGCCTGGACAGGATTAACGTAAGGCTTTATCGGCATCACAAAAAGGCCGCTCTTCTCTTTTTCATAGCGCGCCATAGTCGCGCTTATCAACTGCCCAAATTTGTCAAAATCATATTTCTTCGGGAAAAATGTAGCATTGAAGAAATGCACTTTCTCAATAAGCTCTTTGCCGACCTCATCGCTGCAGAATATGATGGGCATCTTCATATTGTAGATGAGGCCGCCTGCTCTGGGATCCTGTGTTCTGATGAATTCAAGCAGACCTATTCCTGGGATGGGGAAATTGTAAGGTCCGAAGTTCTGTTTTATGTTGTTGTCGAGTATTATCAGGTCGATTGAATTTGCCACGGCTATCCTGCTGGAATTCACTTGCTCAAGCGCATTGCCTGATGTCTCTGATTCCAGTATCAAAGCGCTGTCAAATCTCCCGTGGGATTCGGCAGTGGCGCAATCAATGCCTTCTTTATGGCTGACACGTTCAGCTAGGTCATCATCCACTGACAAGAATCTATAAGGCCTTTCTGTCATTCTATCCTCACTTCAAACTCGATCTTCGCGGCGCCGAAAGGCTCTTTCAGCACAGCGTGGCCAAGCTCCGTTCTGCCATAGACCATGTCGATGATATGGCGCACCTGCAACGGCACTCTTATCTCTGAAGGGCCTTCTGCAACAATCGGCATAAGGCGCGGGATCTGGATTCCGGCAAAGTTATAATCGGCTTGTCCACCAAGGATATCAATACCATACCTAGGGACAACAAGATGGTTCTCATTGCTGTAGACGCTGTGCACCGCAAGCATGTCCCTTCCGTCAAGCTCTTCATTCACAAGGCGCATGAGCTGGCTCGCATCAATTGGCGGAGTTCTGTAATTCTTAAGTTTGTTAAACCACTTCAGGGCGTCTACCCTTGCTATGAATTCGGTGTAGTTTGTGCCAACCACATCATATGATGTGAAGGTTGCCATCCCTTTGGCGCCGTTCAGGATATCTGCGAGACCCTCTCTGCTTATGCTTTTAGAAGAGAAAATGTCAAAACCATCGATCCACATGGAAATTCCCCTTATAAGTCCCATTGCCCGTGGTTATGCTTGACGTCTTTTAAACCTTTCGTTTGTAATCACTTAAGAATGGTCATTTTCGCCTGTAAACTACAAATTCAAAATCTGGGAACTCTTTCCTTGACTCAGTTTCCCACTGGCTTGTGTCATATTCCGGGAAATAGATGTCGCCCTTATGCTCTCCTTTGATATGGGATAAGTAGAGCTTGTCAGCGATAGGCAGAAACAATGAATATATCGTAGCGCCCCCAATGATGAAGATGTCCTTCCTGAATTTCTTCGCTTCTATAATCGCTTCTTCTTTTGAAGTACAAAAAATAACACCCTCAACATTTTGTTTCTTGCTGCTTATCACTATATTGTTCCTGTTAGGCAGCGGCCTGCCGATGCTCTCGAATGTCTTCCTGCCCATGATGATTGTGTTGCCAGAAGTTATGGTGCGGAAATTCTTCAGGTCATCAGGGATGCTCCAAGGCAATTTCATTCCGTCACCAAGAACTTTTTTTTCGTCAAAGCCAGCTATTATAGCCATCATACCGCGACCTCGAACTTTATCCTTGGATGCTTCTCATAATTCTCAACAACAGTATCGGTATATTTCCAGTTGAAGATAGAGATGAAATTTTCTGTCTTTATTGTCGGCAGCTTGAATGGTTTCCTTGTTAGCTGCTCTTTCATGCCATCAACATGATTCACATAGATGTGGGTGTCAGCCAAGAAGCCGACAAGCTTCCCTTCTTTCAATCCAGATTCTTTTGCAAGAAGATGAAGCAGCAAGGCATAGCTTGCGATGTTGAACGGCAGCCCAAGAGCGACATCGACGCTCCTCTGGTTCCACAATAAGCTCAATTTGTCGCCTATCACGACAATCTGGAAGCCGTAGTGGCACGGCGGCAAAGCCATCTCGCCTTGTTGTATTGGATTCCAGGCCATGCATATCATCCTTCTGTCGCTCGGATCTTCCTTGAGCTTGGCCACAATCCTCTTCAATTGGTCAACGCCCTCACTCTTTGGCGCCTTGTCATAAGCATCATATCCGGCATTGAATCTTCTCCATTGCCAGCCATATATCGGGCCAAGATCGCGCTCTTCGACCATCTTCTTCTTCGTCTCGGGATCATGCGCATATTTTACTTTCAATGGCGTGCACCATTCATCCCAGATGTGATTGTCTTTCTCCTTCAGCCAGTTCTTGTCTGTAAGGCCTTTGATGAAGAATTCCAGTTCCGAGGCGATGAGCCTGAAAGGCACGGCTTTTGTTGTCAGCAAAGGAAAGCCCTCTATCATGTCATGCTCGAATATTGTTCCAGCAATGGCCAATGTGTCAGTGCCTGTCCTGTTGCGCTTCAATTCCCCTTTCTCAAGGATGTCTCTCACAATCTTCAGGTAGGCTTCCATGATTACAGAAAAATCCCGTCTGCTAATAAATGTTTTGATAAAAAGCCACGAGTGTAAGCGAGTCTGCTTTTGCTGCCTAAATCCTTCTCACAGTACCGTTCTCGGCATCAACTTCCAGAATATCTCCATCTTTATAGATTTCGCTTGCGACTTTCGTGCCTATGATGCACGGTATCTTCAGCTCCCGGCAGATTATGGCTGCATGGCTGAGCATGCCGCCCTCATCAGTCACAACTGCAGAAGCCTTGGCCATCGCAGAAAAAACATCTGGTGTGGTCATAGGGGAAACCATGATATCTCCTTTTCCCATCTTATTGATTTCATCTTTTCTCCTGATAATTATAGCTTTTCCGACGGCATTCCCAGGTTGCGCAACAATCCCTCTAAGGACCCCATCTTCTGGTTTGTCAAACTTTTCTAAAGTAATTTTGTTTGCGCCGGCAAAATCTTCTAGCTTCATAACTTTCTCGCAAAAACCAGGGACAAGCACAAAGCTTTCAAGCCTGTCTTTCAAAACTTTGGTTTTAGGCAGCCCATTGTAAAATTCTGCCAATAATACTGTGGTAAGCTCTTTTCCAAGGTCTGGGTATCTTTTTCTAATCCTAGCTCTTGTTATCTTGTCGCAAGTGTCATATATCGTGTCTTTGTCCCTGAGAGCAACAAACGCTTTCTTCAGTTCAGGATTAATCCTCTCTTCTTGTATCCCATACCAGAATATAGAGAATATTGATACTGCATCCCAAAGAGTCTCAAAATATTTTCTGTCAGCTGTTGTAGGATCATTCAGGACTAAATTCAATTCTTCATATTCCTTAAAAAGTCCACTGAAAAATCCAATATCACCCTGCCTTCCATATATCGCCTGCATTATTTTCTGTATATAACTATTGTCGGTCCATACCTCTATGACCCCATTCTTGATGAAAAATATGTTCGGCCACCCTTCTGGGGCTTCAACCCTAAGCTTATCCCATAATCCTTCTGAAAGCGCATAAAACCACACCTCTTCCATTATTATGCTGAAATCCCTGGTGAATTCTTTTGTGTACATATTTCCTGTTAAACTGCCCTATGTAATAAATGTTTTGGAGCAAAACCTTGCTCGCAGCAGAGCTGTTCATGGATTTCCTAGCACAAGCCTCGAAACCTTAATAAACAAAAGGATAATCATTCCTATATGCCTGATTTTTTTGCAGATGAGATAAAGAAAGCGATAAGGGATGCGATATTCCATTATCTCAAGGAGCACGGTCCGGAAGATCCTTTAGTCCATGAGCTGACAGGCCATGCATGGCATGACTCTATCTCGCTTGAGATCCCCCCAGACACAAAGCTCGGCGACTATGCGTTCCCCTGCTTCTCGCTATCAAAGAAGCTGAAGAAGAGCCCGTTGCAGATAGCACAAGAACTTTTCAATGCCATCAAGAAGCATGGCATCATCACAGAAGTCAAGGTCACAGGACCTTACTTGAATTTCTTTATCGACAAAAGCAAGCTTGCAGAGCTGACGCTTGAAGAGATCCACAAGCAGAAGGACAGATATGGCATGGGCAGCAGCAAGAAAGAGCGCGTCATGGCAGAATATTTCCAGGCAAACACCCACAAGGCAATGCACATAGGCCACATCAGGAACATCTCATTGGGAGAATCTCTTGCACGGATTTTAGCTTTCTCGGGCTTTGATGTGCTGCGCGCAAATTACCAGGGAGATATAGGTCCACATGTGGCGAAATGCCTTTGGGGCTACTTAAACCTCAATGGTGAAGGGAGGCTGGCCAAGACAGAGCACAAAGGCGTCGAATTAGGAAGAATTTACACAGAGGCCAACAGCCAGATAACTGGCAATGAAGGTTTAGAAGCAGAGATAAGGGAGATGACAAAAAAGCTTTATGATGGCGACAAGTCCATTATCGAGCTCTGGATGAAGACGAGGGAAATGTGCATAAAGGAATTTGATTCTTTCTACAAAGAATTCAATGTCCAGTTTGATCAGCTTTTCTTCGAGAGCGAAGTTGAGGAGAAAGGGCGCCAGATGGTGAAGGAGCTTGAGAAGATGGGTATCTCAAAGGAAGACCAGGGCGCGATGATTGTAGACCTGAATGAATATGGCCTTGGTATCTATCTTGTCCTCAGGAGTGATGGCGTCGCTTTGTATTCGACAAAGGACCTTGCCCTCGCGAAGCTGAAATTTGAGAAATTCAAGGTCGACAGGAGTTTATATGTTGTGGGAAGGGAGCAGGAGCTTTATTTTCAGCAGCTGTTCAAGACTCTGGAACTCATGGGCTTCGATCAGGCGAAGAAGTGTTTTCATTTGAGCTACGGCCTCGTCATGCTGCCGGAAGGAAAGATGTCAAGCAGAGAAGGCAATGTCATACTCTACCAAGATTTGAGGGACAGGCTTTATGAGCTTGCCAGGCAGGAAGTGATGAAGCGGCATGAAGACTGGCCAGAGAAAAAAGTCCAGGAAGTTGCCCTTAAGCTGACAATTTCTGCGCTGAAGTTCAGCATGGTATTGAGAGAACCTGGCAAGGATATCGTATTTGAATGGGAGAGAAGCCTCGACTTTGAGGGCGAGACAGCAGCATATGTGCAGTATTCTTACGCAAGGATCTGCTCTATCTTCAAGAAGCACGGGAAGAAAGCGCCAAGCGGGGCAGAGCTTTCTTTGTTGACGGACGAGCATGAGACAGCTTTGGTCAAGCTGCTCGCAGATTTTCCTAAGGTCATAGCAGACTCATCAAGCCAGTACAAGCCACATCTGATGGCAAGATATGCCATAGACCTTGCGAAGCGCTTCAATGAGTTCTATCAATCATGCAGGATACTGCAGGAAGAGGACAAGTTAAGAGATGCAAGGCTTTATCTGGCCGAGGCAGCGCAGCATGTCCTGAAGACAACAATGGCCCTCCTCAATGTCGATGCGCTGGAAGAGATGTAGTTATCTTGGATATTTGACCTTTTGCCACTTTTCGGCGAAAAGTTTAAAAACTATCTTCTATTAAACAGAGATAAGTGACTTCAGTGGGGCGATTCAGATGACAGCGGACAACTCGATATTTGTTGGCGGGAAGCCATTCATGAATTATGTTACTGGTGTTGTGATGCAGTTCACGACCAAGGGAGCGGATGAAGTTATAGTGAAGGCCCGGGGCAAGTTCATCTCAAGGGCTGTTGATGTTGTTGAAGTGGCAACAAAGCGCTTCATGCAGGGCCTCATCAAAGTGAATGGGATAAAGCTTGATTCTGAGGAGTTCA
>JAGVOV010000078.1 GCA_020052545.1 archaeon
TCACATTCTTTTTCTCTCTCATCTCTGTTCTCTTTCCCGACTCAAGTCCCTCAACATTAAGCTTTGCCAAATCTCCATAATGCTTAAATTTGGATGTGTCAAAGTAGATTCCATCATCAGTCCTATATGTAAAGCCTTTTTCCTCAAGTTTTTTTATCAGCTCAATCTGTTCCAGTATGTGCTCTGTCGCTTTGCACCAGATATCTGGCTCGATAATATTTAATTTCCTAAAATCCTGCCTGAAAACCTGCCAATAGAAGTTCGTTATTTCGGCTGCGGTCTTCCCTTCTTTTTTAGCAGCTTTTTCTATTTTATCTTCGCCTTCATCAGCATCAGAAGTAAGGTGGCCTACATCTGTGATATTCATAACATGCTTAACATCATACTTATCATAAACCAGCACTCTTTTTAAAACATCGTTGAAGATATAGGTTCTCAGATTTCCTATGTGCTGAAACCAGTAACATGTCGGCCCACAGCTGTAAAATCCAACACTTCCTTTGTGGATCTCTTTGAAGGCCTCTTTCTTCCTTGTCAGTGTATTGTAAAATTGCAATGCCATAGGGTTGTTTAAGATTGATGATTTATAAAGTTTATTGGTGGCGCTGGTAAAGTTTTGCTTTTGCAAGACTCACGAGCAGCTTCTGCTGCGAAATTATGAGTGGGATTGATTTATTAATGGCAAATCAAAACATCCTTTTAAGAAATCTCTATCTTGTCGCCAACAGCAGCCTTTATCTTCTCTGCTGCGCTGCCGTTCTTCACCGCTATTTCCAGCGTCTCATAGCTGCTCTCAACCAGGAAAAGCTCATTTTTCCTCGCCTCGGAATAAGTGGTGCAATAGTTCATCTTCCTGTAGATTCCATTGAGCTTCGTCAGGTAGTAATGCTTGCCTTTGTGCGGGATATTGGTTATTATATTGCCAAACGGGTCTATCCTGACAATCTCGCCCTCGTCCCCATTCTGGCTGAAGCTTATCGCCTCGAGTTTGTCATTCTTCTTGCCAAGCTTGTCTAATGAAGCGCCTTTCTCTATCTTCGCGGCAACCTTGGCGAAGACATCCCTTGCCTGGAATGTGCTGCTGCTCCCTTCTGTAGGGAGCTCCACTATCTTTATTATGCCGTCATCGCTCACGGCAGGGAACATCAGGCCATTGTCCGGGCCCACAAATGTGTAATTCTTGGTCTTTATCGCTATCGCTTTTCTCTCGCTCCCCACTTCAGGGTCGACGACGCATAAAAACACAGCCTTTTTGGGAAAATAATGATAGTTCTGCAGCAAGAGCCATGCTCCTTCTCTTATATTCTGCGGCCCTACACCATTGAAGAAATCGACAATCTGGGCTTTCTTGTTTATTGACAGTATGACAGCCTTCACGACCCCGAGATATTCGGAATTCCTGAAATCTGTCAGTGTTATTATCATTTTATTCTTTGCAATGCCAGCATGGAATCCTGCATGTCCTTCTGGGCTACGTAATTTCTCCTCAAAAGCCACCTGCTTGTGGGATTGTGTTGCAGCTTCCTCTGTAACCTGTAGCTTTCCTCCATGGAATGGACAGCGCCTTTGAGATTATCTATATATTTCCCATAGATCTGTATGCCATGATGGAGCTGCTGCGCTCTGTGCATCAACTCTGTCTTATTCGCTCCCTCTCTCTTGGCCTCTTCCTCGCATCTTCTCGCCTGAATTTTGGCCATGTGGACCCTTCTCTCATAGGAATCAATCTCTTTCTCAAGCTTTCTCAGCTTTATATAGTGCTGCTTAGAATGAAGATCCCCATACACAATATGGTACTTGAACCATCTCAGCATTTTGGCCTCTCTTTTTCCTAGCGTTTGCAGAGGAAAACTGCATGATCCCTTTCGAAAGGATCAAGTTCTCTGTAATCAATGACCTTTAAATGCTTTTCTAATTCCATGCCCACGGTTTTAAACACCTGCGCTGGCTTCTTTGACACATCTATGCTCCTGCTCTTTACTGAAAGCATGCAAAAACCACCAGGCTTGAGGAACATATCAACATTTTTCAGGAAAATCTCCACTTGGTTGCGCTGGGCGACATCCTGAAAGACAAAGTCTACTTGGGATATCTTACCAGAATATTTCAAGGGCTGGTTAGCGTCAGCAAGTATAGGCGCGATATTGCTCCTGTCATCGCAAAGGAATACAAGGTCTCTCAATGATCTTGGGGCGAAATCAAGCGCGAATATCATGCCGTCTTCAATTATGTCTGAGACATGACTTACTGTGGTGCCGGAAGCCGAGCCGAGATAAAGCACAGTCTCGCCTTTCCTGAAGCCTATCTGGCTTATCCCCTTCATTATAGCCGCACCAAGCTTGCTTCTCGTGAAATTCCATTCCCTGTATTCAATGCCATCTACATTGACAAGCTGCTCACCATATACTTTCTTCTCTGGAGCGAGACTCTTTGTGTACAATAATCTCTTTTTCCCTTTGAAATCTTCATAGACATTGTCGAACTTTAACGATTTCATTTGAATTTCTCCTCTAGCTCCTGCCTCATCTTATCTCCGACAAATTCGCCCTTGAAATAATCGATTTTGGCCGCAATGGAGAGCTTGTTGGCCAGCGCCCTTGCCACTTTCCCTTTTTCCCTTGATCTTGATACTAAGTAATGCTCATGCAAAATTCCATACTTTGGTGGCCTAGCTCCTGTTATGATATGCCTGAACAATGCCTTTTCCGCCCCTAAGAGCTGAACTGTGCTGGCGGGGAAGCGAGCAAGATTCTTCAGGCTGCCTGCTATGCTTATCAGTTTCGCTCCAATCTGGCTTCCGGCAAGCGCATGCACATTTGGAACTTGTTCTTTCATCAAGGTCTCAAGATACTGCTCTTCTCTTTTCTTAAGTTCCACAAGGCTCTTGATGCTTCGTGCGAAATCTCTTATCGCTTCCTCATCTTTGGCATCAAGCCTTTTTCCCATGGAGGCTTCTTCAGCGACATTTATCTGCTTCATCAGCTCCTCTCTCGTGGAATCTGCGACCATAATGGCCATCATGCTGTAATCCTGTACTTTTTCCGCAAGCTCCGGCAGCGAATAGCTGTACCATTCCACAAGCCTCTTTGACAACAAATTGATTGACTTTGCCAGCTCATCTATATGGTTGCTTGTCTGCACTATGAAAAGGTCCTGGGAGACGCTCTCTTTTATTTCCGCCCTTGCGCTTTCAAGGCACGCCTGCCTCAATTTCACCAGATATTCTTTTGTCTTTAACTCTGAAAGAATTGTCTGGATATCTTTCTCAGAAGCGTCTTCAGCATCATATTTCTGCTTCAGCTTCTCGTAATCCTGACCCCTGTCAATGATCTTGCCCTGGCTATTGAAGACAAAATTACCGATGCTGGTCTTGAATATTGTTTTGTCGGCCATAATGGATTGTATCTTCCTTTGGTTTATAAGCTTTTATGATGAAAACAGTTGTAAGCAATAAAAATCTTTTGGTCACTATAGGAAATTATTTAAAGGCACTTTCTTTCCAAATGGCATGTTCGTCGGTATCTATATAACATGCAGTGACAAAAAAGAGGCTGAGAAGATATCGCTTCTGTTGCTTAAGGATAGGCTTGTCGCATGCTGCAATATCATTCCCATCAAATCGTTGTATTGGTGGCACGGAAAGATAGAGGATTCCAAGGAATTTGTCATCCTGGCAAAGACAAAAGATGAGAATTTTGATGAGATAGAGGCATTGGTGAAGAAGAAGCACAGCTACAAGATTCCGGCGATCCTTGCCTATAAGATTGTGAAGGGCAATAAGGATTATCTAGATTGGATGGATAAGGAGCTGCAGTAATGTCCCATCATCTTCTGAGGACAGAAGACATGAAGGAGCAATGCGTCTATTGCGGCAATGACATGAAAGATAAGCGTTGGATGTCAGAATTCCACAACCAGAAGCATTACAAAAGGTCAAGATGCGACTGCGGCAAGGAGCACTGGATTGAAGTATCTTTCTTAAGCTCAGGCCACGACAATTGGGACGGCAAATGGATCA
>JAGVOV010000108.1 GCA_020052545.1 archaeon
AGTGGATTAATTATTAAGAATATTATCTTTATGTATTAGTTCTTTTAGTCTTCGCGTCGTTATGTTTGCGATCTTCTTCAGGTTTATGATGTCCTCTTCGTTGTATTCCACCAATAGGTTGAGATAATGCTCGTCTCCCGAGCCTTTATACATCTTCCACAATGTCAAGGCGTCGCCGCCATCAAGACCCCGCACCAATTCTCTTCTTTTCATGCCGAGCTCTTCCTCTATCTTCTTCAATCCTCCAGTCAAGCCAATCCTTCTGCACGCGAAACGAAGATCAAAATGGGGGATGTGAGGAAGGACGCCAGGGTATCTTTTCTTGATGAAAGGCAGGTCAAATGTTGCGCCATTGAAAGTTATTATCATCTTGTATCTTGCCAGCTCCTCTTTCAAGGCCTTGAAATTGAGGTTTATATCCTTTATCATCGTCTTTGTCTCAAAGCCGTCATACAATCCAACAACAGTTATATCATTCCAATGATTGAGGCCATCAGTCTCAATATCTAAAAAAACAGCATCCTCCTTGAAGAAATCATAGAGGCGCCAGTTCTCTATCGGCCGGAGGAGGCCAGTGAAATATGAAGAATTATAACCGTGAAGATGCTTTTTTGCTTCGTGGATTTTTTGGTTGTAAAATATTTTTTTTGAGGGATTTATCCTCTTTATCTCAGATGCATTAAGAAAATCATCCCAATCCAAAACCCCATCATTCCAGAGCTTTTTCTCTCTTTCATTCCCGATTCCAGGCAGAAATATAAAGCTATTCTTTATCATTTAACATCGCAATATCTCCCTGTTTTAATTGCTATTGGAAGAGGCAGGGCAGCCCTAGTGGGCTGCGCTAGCCAAGAGTTTTGTCGTTAGGATGACTGGCCTTTCGCGATTCATGTCTAATACTATGTGTTCAAGCAGGATCCTCATGACTTCCTGCTCGCCTTCATTGAGGCTTTTGCTCAACTCCTTTATCTTGACAAAGACAAATTCATTCTGCCTGTTGACCCATATCTGTGTTGTTGAATCATTGTACTTGTGGAAAAAGGCGATGCTCGGTTTTCTTCCGTACAGAACGAGGAGAATGCTGCCGAGCTCAGCATCATTGAACTTGAGTTTCTTCCATGTATACTGCTTATTGAGGGAGATGCCAAAATGGAAATAGCATTCTTTCCTTTCCTTGTTGTAGATTATCTTCAGGCAGTTGTCCTTGCCGAAAAAGGCCTTGTTTATCGTTATCGGGTTTATGTTCATGTTCTAAATCATGGTTCAGCCTCTTTATATATTCCGCGCGGAAATGTCTTGTGTCCTGTGGACACAAGGCTACGAAACGCAGTTGAGTTTGTCTTGTGTCTTGTGGTGTTGAGCGAAGCAAAATACCACTCTTCTATCTGTTCATCACCCGAGAATTACAAATATGCTGACTTTCCAAACCTAAACCGCTACAATTATAAATCCTAATTTTTCCCGCTTTTCCATAGTCATGGAGAAGATAGAAACAATGAAATGTCCGGTGTGCAGAGGAGAAGTGAAAGGCAATGACAGCTACAAGTTCCTCTGCCTGAAATGCAAGATCCTCTTCGAGCGCCACCATATCGAAGGGAAACTGTTCGATAATAAGTACAAGCCGGAAGAATCAATCTACAGACTCTTCGAGCAGCACAGGTAGCAAACCTTTAATACAGCAGCCACTTCTTTGGTTATATGTCAAAGATATTCTTCTTGGGAAGGTTCCAGCCATTCCACCTAGGCCATCTCCAGGCATTGCTTGATGTAAAGGGCAATGAGATTGTCATCTGTGTCGGAAGCACTAACAGGAAAGACAGCAATAACCCATTCCCTTACTCAAAGAGGAAGAGGATGATAGAGAAGACGCTGAAAAGGCACAAGATAAAGGCAAGAATGGTTGCGATGCCGGACCACATAGATGACATCGAATGGATGAAGGGAATAGGAAAAATCATAACGAAGAAAGACATAATATATTCCGGCAACAACAAGACGATACAATTGTTCAGGGAGCATGGCTACAAGACAAAGAAAGTCAAAATTTACAGAAACATCTCCGGGACATTGATAAGGAGCATGATGGGGAAGAACAGCGATTGGAAATTTCTGGTGCCTGAAGAGACTTACAAAGAATTAAAGTAAAATTTCAGTGCTCTCAAAATTCTCGAATATCGGATGATATCTATCAGAATTGTAGAAGCGCGCAACGTCAACTTTCTTAGGGCTCTTCAAAACTTCTACTAAGGGTGTCATCTGATAGCGACCATCTTTCATGCTGGCCATGAGACCATGGTCGCCCTTGGCGATAGCGTTCGCGGTTATGTTGGCGTAGACTGAAGCCACGATCCTGTCTTTTGCATCAGGATTTCCAGCCCTTAAGTAATAGCCAAGCTCCTCTGACATCACAGTCCTGTTTGTCTTGTAGCTTATATAGCTTGATATCAATTTTCCGACGCCGCCAAGCTTCCTGTGGCCATAATCATCCACCTGGGCTGAGCTGTAAACCTGTTCGCCGCCTTTCGGCTTCGCACCTTCAGCAGTGAGGCAGAAGCTGTAGCCGCTCGGATTTTTTTTCTTGTCATCAAGCAGCAGCTGGAGCAAAGTATCCATATCAAAATCAACTTCTGGGATCAAGACACGATCTGGCTTTGCGGCAAGCGCTGCGTTCAGCGCAGTGAATCCAGAATTTCTGCCGGCAATCTCTATCACACCTATCCTCTCATGGCTTCCCAATGTTGTCCTTAACTGGGTGATATAATCAGCAGCCTTCGAGATTGCTGTGGAAAAGCCCAAGCAATAATCTGTGCCATAGATATCGCCGTCCATGGTCTTAGGGATGCCAAGGACCTTGAAACCTTTGTTGTGGAGATGCACTGCATAACTCAATGTGTCGTCTCCGCCGACCGCAACCAAGGTGTCTATCTCAAGGTTCTGCAAGTTCTTTATCACATCTTCAGTCATGTCTGTCGGCTGGTCAAAAGAAAGTCCGCGAAATTCCATCAAGTCCGGATTCTTTGTGACGCTTGTCGGCTTTACCCTGCTTGAATGGAGGAAAGTCCCCCCTTCCCTGTCAACTCGCCTGACAGTAGCGTCATCCATACGTATTGCGTGCTCGGGATTCATCTCTTTCTTGTTCGGGTCCATGTAAATTAGGCCGCCCCAGCCGCGCCTTATGCCTATGACATTGAAGCCAAGCTTCCTTGCCCTCAATGTGAAATCCCTGATGACAGTATTGAGGCCTGGGACATCGCCGCCGCCGGTGAGAATTCCTATGGTTTTCGTCATGCACTGGTTATGATAATAATTTATATATAAATCTAGTGGTTGCCGTTCAGATAGAGGCCAAATATCGATATCTTGCCCATCTGCAGGCCGCTCCTTGCTTCCTTGCTTGCGAGATCTTTAACCCTGTAATGGAAACAGCAGGCATGAACGCCCGGATTATTGTACCTGCCGGCAGCATGGTAAAACGGCATTATTATGCTCCCATTATGCTTGAGGTAGATCTTTGCATCTGTCAGGAATTGCCTGAACACCGTGCCATCATCAAGCATTGTCCTCGACACGGGAACATCTTTAAGCGGCTTTGCGCTGAAGAAAGGATGGTTGAAGACAATAAGGTTGACTTTCTCATGCAGCATCTCAAAAAGATTGCCCTTGTAGACAACACATTTCTTTTCAATATCATATCTTGCAACATTC
>JAGVOV010000142.1 GCA_020052545.1 archaeon
CCTTTTTCAGGCACTCTTTTAGCTCTTCAATCGTTAGATATCCAACGTCCTGGAACGGGACATTGAAATGCGCCGCAATCGCGTCAAACAGGAAATGCCATTTAAAAGAGTGTATCCTTCTCACTTCATCCCTAAAATCCTTGTAAGAGGTTATGTAAGGCGCAAGCCCGATCATCTTCTTTTCCTTGGCATTTGGCTTCAGCAATGACAATAATTCTTTTTTTGATAAGAGCTTTGAAGCATTTTCCTGGCCTTTTATCTCACTTATCCACTTTTCCTCTATCGGCCTGTACCATATGAGCGACCAGCTCCTTAGATATTGGTATTTTTTCGCAAGGGCTTTTGCGCCTGTTCCCTTTGCTTTTTCCGCCGCAATTTTCTGAAGCGTATTTTTCTTCCATGGCCTGAATATCGATAATGATATTATGTCTTTCTTCTCTTCAAGATTATTTTTCCTTATCAAAGAGTCAAAAGTCCTGTCAAAATGCACCTGCCAGCTCTCCAAAGCGATGAAAGGTGTCACGCTGAATTTGTCGTTTACTATCATTATGTCCTTACTTATCTTGTCAAATGCCTTCAGCAGCATCCCTTCCTTCTTTATCTTTGATCTCCACTCTGATGCCTCCCTGTTGGTCTTCCTGAGGTAATTATTGCCGTACTCAAACTCTTTCTTGATCTTCTTCAGAGAAAAATATCTTTGATAGAATATCCTCATGCCTATGGCGTAATAATCCTCATTTGATATCCTTGTGAAGATCTTGTCTTGGAAATGGTCGAACAAGAACATATCTTTTTTGGTTCCCGCAACTTCTGTGAAAGTCTGCACAATGGCCGAATTGGTTGTTATGTCAACGCCTTCTCTGGATACGACTCTTTTCCAGTTCATTTTAATATCTTCACGATCCCGTTGTCTGCGTCTACCTCTACAAGGTCGCCGTCCTTAAGGATCTTGGTGGCATTCTTGGTGCCGACAACGCATGGGATACCAAGTTCCCTTGACACGATGGCCGCATGGCAGGTGATGCCGCCTTCGTCCGTGACGACAGCTACGGCATTCCTCAGCGCAGGGACAAGGTCTGGATTAGTCATCGGCGCGACCAAGACGATATCTTTCTCGCCGAGGTAATGGCGGGGCCTGAACACAAGTTTCACATAGCCGCGGACTTTCCCTACTGAAGCCGCAACCCCCTTGATCTCTTTTTCCGAAGTCTCTGATGCTGCCGCAGCCTCATGTATCTTCAGTGCCTCTTCTCCCACAACTACATTGAATTTCCCATCATAGATCAAGGCATAGTTCTGGTAGCCTGTCAAGTCTCCCTCGAATTTTTTGCCTTCCTTCAGCAGCTTTATCACGTCCCACGGCAGGAGCTCCATGCATTGAAGGTCCTTCAAGCCGAGAGCTTCGCTCACCTTCACGAGGAACGGCCTTGTCTCATAGTGGAAGCGGTTCTGGTTCTCCCTGATATGGTCTTTGTAATAGGTGAACAATGACAATGCGTCAAACATCCTCAGCATCTCAACAGGAGGAGAAAGCTTCTTTATCAGCTCGGCCCTTTCCTTGTCGAGCTTCTTCGGATATTCAGTCGAGGCCTTCAGCCTCGCCATGAACTTGTCGCCTTCCTCGACAGCATCCCTCAGCTCATTCATGATATGGTTTTTGTCCCATGCTATCTCATTGTCGTAGCCGCACGGGAACCATTGATATCTGCCAAGATGCTCATCTATCATCTTCGCGAGCTTCTCATCTTTGCTGTCAAGAACTTTCTTGTCTTTGAGCACATAAGAAAGGATCTTCTCAAAATCCTTGTGCTCTTTCTGCGCAAAGCTTGTCTTCGATGTTCCCGCAAGTATGCTCAATGCTTCGGCTATCTCTCCAGGCTTCTTGTATTTTGTCGCAAGCCATTCAGTGCATTCCTTTATCGCGATCCTGTTGAAATACCTTATTGTGGCGACGGGCAAAGAATTATGCCAATAAGCTTCCCAATACTGCCCAAAGAGCTGAGGCTTCATCTGCTTCGTGGCTTTTTTTCCAGATTCATGCATCTTGTTGATTAGCTGCTCTGTCTTCTTGCTGAATTCATCCGGGAAATTCTTGTCTGATGTTATCTTTTTCCTCACTTCCAGAGCCAATTTATTCAGGGTCTCCTCACCGAAGAACAAAGTGACACGATGCCCAGTAGCAGCAATCAGGCAGTGGCCTGCCTTGCCGAAGAAATCGTCCCCAGTCCTGTAGATATGGAAGAAAGAGGCTGGAAAGAAAGGCGCGCACGGCTTCTCCCATTCATATACCCACTTGGTCATTTTGTATATTATTCCTGCCTAGCTTAAAAATCTTATTGTGGATATCAATAATCCCGCAAATTTACGTTACCCAAGTATCGCAGGGAATATGTATGAAACTGTAAGTGCGACAGTGAGGCAGATTATTATGATGCACGTGGCCCAGGTGATTGTATTGAAAACCTTTCCGTTCTTGTACTCGCCCATGAGCCTCTCGCTGCTGCTCAGCCTGAGCATGTAGATGAGTATTATTGGGAGCAATATCCCGTTCAGGACTTGGGAGACGAGCATTATCTGGATCAAAGGTACGTTAGGCAGCAATATGAAGCCTGCTCCTAATATTATAAGCCCTGTTATCAGGGAATAGAACTGCGGAGCTTCCTTGAAGCCCTTGTTGACGCCGGATTCCCAGCCAAGGCCCTCGCAGACTGAATAGGCAGTTGAAAGAGGCAAAATCGCGGCAGAGAAAAGGCCTGCGTTGAACAGCCCGAAAGCAAACAACATCGATGCATACACGCCAGCCAAAGGGGCTAATGCTCTCGCTGCATCTGCAGCTGTGTCAACCCTGACGCCGTTTGAGAACAATGTGGCGGCTGAAGCTATTATGATGAAGAAAGCTATGACCCCAGTGACAAGGCTGCCGAATGTCACGTCCATCCTGCTGTATTTCATCTCTTCCTTCTTCAGCCCTTTTTCGACGATTGAGCTCTGGAGATAGAACATCATCCATGGCGCTATTGTTGTTCCAATCAACCCAACAATTATGAAGAAATAGTCGGCCTGCGGCACAAAATGAGGAGTAACAAGCTCAACCAATACTTTCTGCCAAGGCGGATCTGCCATTATTCCTGAAATCACATAGGCAAAATAGAGGAGTGAGGCAAACAAAAACACTCTCTCGACAATCTTATAGCTGCCATAAACAACAAGAAGCCAAATGCCCATTGCGCATATTGGTATGAGGATATATTTTGTTATCCCAAAGATCTCTCCAGCGGCCGCAATCCCGGCAAACTCAGACATGACATTGCCGAAATTCACCACAATGAGCATCAGCATCACATAGAATGTGACTTTAAGGCCGAAATTTTCCCTTATCATGTCGGCAAGGCCCTTTCCCGTGGCTATGCCCATCCTTGCTGCCATCTCCTGTATCAATATCAAAGCCACGACAATAGGGATTATTGTCCAGAGAAGGGTGTAGCCATAGTGGCTGCCTGCGACTGTGTAAGTCGTTATTCCTCCAGGATCATTGTCGACGGAAGCTGTAATGATTCCTGGGCCTATTATGGCCAGGATCAGCATCATCCCTCTCCAGTTAATGAGTTCCTTGATCTTTTTTAACAATGTAATCACTCTTCTTCGGCTCTATCTCTTTCAAGAACTGCCCAACATCCTTGATCATCCTTGATGTGTAGGCCTTCAGCCTCCTCTCCTTCTTGAGGTCACTTTTCTGCTCGCTTGTCAGCTCGATAGGCTTGTGTTTCTTCGTGTGCGATATGACAAAATTGAGGACATCCTCGGCGTTTATCACGCCCTTGATGCGGCCGTTGACATCGACTGCCGGAATTGCCATAAGATCAAACTTGGTCATAATCTCCTCAACATATTGTATCGGGTCGCTTATGTCAATTGTGATCAATTTTGTTGTCATTATCTTGAAGACTGATGTTTCCGGATCCGACATCAGGATGTGCTTTAGAGAAACTACCCCAATAAGCGAATCATTATCGTCAACGATATAGACATAATAGAGGTTGTCGGGGAGCTTTCCTTTGTTCCTTATCACTTCTATGGTCTGCTGCACTGTGGCATCTTTCTTGACAGAGACAAATATTGAGTCCATGTGCCTGGCTGCGCAGCCTTCCTTGAATGAGAGCATCTCCTGGACTTTTGACGCGGCATTAAGGTCCATTAGCTTAAGCAAGGTGTCAAGCTGGCTGTTCCCATAGCCTGAAATGAGATTTGCGGCATCATTGGCAGGCATCTTGTCAAGTATTGCCGCGATCCTCTTTGGCTTGAGGCTCTTCATTATTGACTTCTGCACATTATGGTCGCATTCGAGCAGCACTTTTGCCGCTGTCTCGCTCTTCATGTTCTTCAGGATGGTTGTCCTCTCAATCAGGCTTAGTTCATCAAAAAGATCCGCTACATCAGCCGGATGGAGGTCAGACACCCTAGGGCAGGGCACTTTAAGGTGTATCTTCTCAATTCCCGCAGACAATGGCTCTACAGAATCCCATGGCACTGGGTGATCTTTGACTTCAAATGGCAGCCAGTTGGCCAATCTCTCAAAACCGAGGCGCCTGAAGATTGCCTTTGTTCCTATATCTATGTTCACTACAGAAAGCTTGCCTTTGATGTATGTCAAGGCTATATCATTCACCCTGATAACCTTAAGGCCATTGACATCTACCACTTGCTGGTCTAGGATCTGGCCGTTCAAAAGTATATCTTCATTATTGGCGGGCCTCTTATCTATCTGCTCAAGCTGCTTGTTCAGCTTTATCCTGCCGTTGAAATCAGCAACATTCTGCCACGAGGTGATGAATTCCTCCTTGCCGGAAACCAATAGGTGGGAGACATCAGGGAACCTGTCTCCTCCCAATATCGCCAGGTCTTTGAGCTTGCCGACATATTTGCCGCCAGAATCAAAGATTCTCTTCTTGAAGAGATGGCTGAAGTATATCAGCTTCTTCTCCTTGTTGCTCTCTTCTATGTCATGGAGCATCTTGCTTATCTCTTTTACAAGGCTCTGCTTCTTGGTCTGCGTCTCTGGCTGGGAGAGCTTCCTGTATAGCTTCACGTCAAACCTTGTATTTTTGTCAGAACTAGCCTGAACTTGTGCTTCTGCCATATTATGCCTGTTTTGACGGCGAAATCATTATTTATATTTTATGATATTACAAAATCTGTGAATTCTCCTGCCAGCTGCTTCGCGTAGTGCATCTTCTCCTTGCTGTTGGAATAGATGGTGTAAAGTGCCTCGTTTTTCTTCAAAATCTCTCCGATATGATGATGCATGAAGATTCCCGCGCCTTTGTCCTTCGGCGCACCGGCCACCTTAGCTATCTTTGAGAGGGCTTTTCCATTTATTGACTTGACCTTCCCAGATTTTGCTGAAAGCTTCGAGAATTTGAATTTTCCGATTTCTATCTCGTCAACTCCCATCTTCTTGCCGCCCTGCGCCTTTACTATCTCAAAAAACTTCTTCTGCGCCAGGCCTGATTCAAGTATTTCTCTGGCCAGCTTATTGCCGTAGCCTGGCTTGACCTTGTCTGCAAGCTCAAGCGTGTATCCTGCCAGCTGTATTGATTTCTCTTTGAGGTCTTGGGGGGCATTTTTCGCATTCTGCAGAACCAGCAGGACATCTCTTGCCTCCAGTGCCGGGCCAAGGCCGTTGCCGACAGGCTGTTTTCCATCTGTGAGCACAACTTTTATCTTGAATCCTAGCTCCTTCCCTATTATCTCAAAGCGCCTCTTCAAGCTTTCTGCATCGCTCTCTTTCTCTATCTTGGCTCCTTTGCCAACTGGGATGTCGATCAAAAGATGGGTTGCAGAGACTGATTTCTTCTTTGCAAGTATCGAGGCCAGCAGCTGGCCTACAGGATCGAGACTTATAGGATGCTCAACCCTTATTATCTTGTCATCTGCAGGCGCAAGGTTCACAGCGCCTCCCCATATCAGGCATGCGTTTGTCTTCTTCACGACTTTAGCCACCTCTTTCACTGACATGCTGACATTACAGAACACTTCCATCGTGTCTGCTGTCCCTGCCGGGCTTGTTATGCTCCTTGAGCTTGTCTTGGGCATAGTCAGTCCTGCTGAGGCGCAGATGGCCACAACTATCGGAGTTGTCCTGTTTCCTGCCACGCCGCCTATGCAATGCTTGTCCACAATCGGATAAGTGTTGAATTTCAGGATTTCGCCATTGTTCAGTATCGCATTTGTCAGATGGATGGTCTCCTTTATGGTGAGCTCATGGACATAGCAGCCCGCGACAAAATATGTCAATTCTATGGTTGTCAGGACATTGTTGACAGTGTCCTTGATTATCGTGTTTATCTCTTCATAATTGAGCTTCTCGCCCTTGAGCTTCTTCTTGATGTAGTGGATTGAGATCGGCTTTTCAGCTATGCTTATTTTGACTGTCTGCCCATCCCTGAACTTTAGGTTATTGAGAAGGTCATTGAACATGCCTATCCTACCTGGTTTGATAACAGTGCTCGAAGTCGTCACATCGAGGGCTGTCACAATCGATTTCTTGCCGTTCTTTATCTTTATCCTGTCTCCCTGGTAGAGGTCAAGCTTCACAGCATCTTTCTTGTTCATCAGCGCGATCAAAGATTCCCCGGTGCTTATGTCGACGCTCTTCACTTTCAGTTTCATCAGCCCACCTCTATCTCAATGATGTCGTAGATTATGACAAGGATGAAAGGCCCCATTATGATGCCAAAGAGGCCGAACAGGGCGATTCCCCCGATTATTCCGGCTATCACAAATATGGGGTGTATGCCGGACTTCTGGCTTAATATCTTCGGCCCGAGGATGTTATCGATAGAGCTGACGGCAAAGAAGCCGTATAATATCAGCACGATGCCCTTCCACCAGCTGCCGTCCTCTAAGCCCACAAGTATGAGGAAGATAGATGTCGGAAGCCAAACCAGCCACGGTCCGAGCACAGGGATGAGCGCAAATATCAGGACAATGATGCTTAGCAGCAGCCATACTTTGATCCCTAAGGCCAGGAAGACCAGAGCGGCAAGCGCGGCCTGTATCAGGGCTATTATGAAAGTTCCGTAGAAGAGTCCCTTCAACGCGGAATCGATCCGTGCCTGAAGCCTTTGCCTTGTGGTTGAATTGAGGTTTAATAGGTAGAGGGCCTTGGCATAAATCTCATCGCCGTCTTTTAGGAGATAATAGGCAAACAGGAATATCAGGAAAAGGTATAGCACTCTCCCGGGCAGCTGTATCA
>JAGVOV010000045.1 GCA_020052545.1 archaeon
CTCGAGCCTGAAGAAGGCATCATCGGGCGTCTAAAATCAAAGTATGGCGCTGATGGCGTACTTTTCTATGCCAACCCGGCTGAAGTTGTTGAGGAATTCAGGATGGCAGCTGAGCATAAAGGAACAATACATAAGCTTATCGTTGACTCTGATTTCGGCCAGAAGACGGTTGAGGATCTTTTAAGCCAGATAGGACCGCTTGACGGTCAGACAAAGAAGGAAGTCTGGATAAGGGGCGGCAAAGATGATGCCTGGGCGGTTGAATTGAAGAGTAAAGGCTATATAGATCAACTGAGGGAAAAGGTTGATGTCTTCTTCCGCCAGACTTATATCGACCCTTTTAAGTAATATTTATAAACTGATTTCTTCTCCATCTATTCCACAGCCCCGTAGTGTAGCGACCGCATCTTTTTCAGAAAAGTTGAGCGGAGCTCAACATTGTTGAAGCAAGGCTTCAACAAAAGGTGCATCAAAAGGTGCTATACTCGCGGTGCTCGTATAGCACAGCCCTGTAGTGTAGCGGCCAATCATCTGACCCTCTGGTCAATAATATTATTGGAAGAAAGGTCGGGACCCAGGTTCGAATCCTGGCAGGGCTACTTTTTTCTTTGTGCTATGAGTGAAGCGAGCAGCACTGTTTTGGTCAAGCTTTGTTGGAGTCAGCTTTTTGTGCATGACATCCGTAGGCTATCAAGATGCCTATGGAATGCTATATAATTGAGCGACGGGCCAAGTAACTAGTTTCATAGTAATGTAATTAAGCCGTTTCAATTACTATATTTCTTAGCTTCCTTGAGGGGAGGGTGTAGAAAATGGAGAAAACGGTGAATTGGTTTGAGAAGGTCAAGCAGAACCATCTGCTGCTCATGATCATCTGCTGCGCATTGCCCCTAGTGGTGCTTCTGGTGTTTGTATATGGATTCGGCATAAGGAACAATTATATCTGGTGGGCAGCGATCCTCCTCTGTCCGATCTCACATCTCATAATGATGAGATTCATGCACGACGACGATAAGGGTTCAAAGGGTGGCTGCCATTGACACTCTCTGAGAAACAAAAAAATTACGTCTTCTTTGGGATGCTGATACTGATTACCATAATCATGCTCCTAGTGATGCACCCGCTAAATTAGCGGAGCGGCAATCTTTTCCAGGAATTTCCGAAAGATTTATACGGATAGCGAAAGAACCAAACGCATGGAAAAGCGTGATTTTTTGAAGATTTCTACAATCTTGGGAGTAGGATTTGTGCTGGCTCCAAGAGAAACATTCTCCCAGATCATAAGCCAGAAGCCAAAGCCCGGCAAATTGACTCCTGAAGGAATTGAGCATTACATGACCATGTTCAGGGAATTGCAACCTGAAAGCCAGGGCAAACTCCTTGATGGCCTTGAAAAGATCGTTGAGCGCGAGACAGCATTATCGAAGGCTGCGCACGAGATTGTCACAATCGTCAATATCCCGGAGATTATGAAACCAGGGTCGTCTGGATACAGGTATGATAATCATGAAAATGCGATCCTGTACGAGGAATTCGATAATGAGCACTTGTTCATGGGATATCTTCAAGGAACCGACCTGAAAACAACGGCAAGGGCACGTGAACGTCTTTATGCTGCCTTTGATGCTTCCAATCCCTGGAAAGCTTTCGAAACATTCGTCAGGCCATTCCTGTCGAACCTTGGCTATGCGCACACACCCATAGATTTTCAAGCTGATGGAACGAGAAGAAAATTCAGCAAAAGATTTTACCATGTTTCTGACATGGAACCGGACGAAGCCGCAAAACGATACAAGAAGATGCAGGAAAAGTTTGGAGAGGAGGCACCTGATCGATCTTTGCTCAAAGAGACAATCGCATACCTCTTCACACAAGAGTTCTCAACTTCGGAGAAGATGTGGGGATATTTTACCGGGAATGATGTGTATATGTATTCCTTTGCCAGCCATTTTGGGCACGATGACATGGAAAAATTATATAAGGCAGCCATTAAAGGGATCGGCGCGGCAAGGCTTGGAAAGTCGATGGGACAAGAACTGGTAAGCTTAACAAAGATGGCCGGAAGGAATGCACATAGCATCTATGACTTTATTTCCGCGATTGATAAAAAACTGCTAAAAGCAGGAGTGCCTGATGCATATGAGCGGGGAATCGCGTGGGGGAACCAGATGGAGCAGCACCGCCATATGGCCATCCCGCAGATAGCCGGACTGGTCAAGCATTATCACAACCTTGAACACAAAGGTTAGCGATGAAGGCAGTCGGGTCCTGGCGCTATTTCTTTCTATTGACGCATCTGGTTTTTGATGCCTAGCTGTTCATCCAATGGAGGATAGGAGAAATATGCCCGGACATCAGATTCTGGGTCCATCAGCTCTATCATCTCAAAATTGTCTCGCGGTATCAATTTAAAGCCTTTTTTTGACAGATATTCCTCCTTGAATCCAGGATAATTGGAGATTGTGAAATCTGCATCCCCTCTTTCTGGTCTTGTGGCGTCGGGCAGCCTTATTTTCAATAATTGCAGATTTCCTGCGACTGTCTTTATCGGCTGTATGTGAAAGAGCGGACCAGAAGGGGTCTCTTTCACGACTTTGCCCAACTTGCTTGAGACTGCCACTAATTCTTGGTATTCTTCTTGAGTCTGAGAGAAGATGCAGGCATAATTTACTTTGGAATCGTCATCTTTTATGTGCTTATTCTTAAGAAGCTCAGCATCCTTCACAATATCTTCAACAAGTGATTTCAGCGCTCTTATCTCCATTCAATAATTTAATCATTCTTGATTTAAATAGCTTCCTAAAATGACATGATGGCGCATTGGCGGGCTGCTTTCTCCATCAGGCATAAAATCGATACCTGTATAAATCGGATTAAGTTTCTGCCTCGCATGAGCGATACTGCCACTGAAACAAAGAAGCGGGATACGAGATATGCCGAGATGATCGAGAAGGATCTTGAGACCGTCATTGACACTGTAGTCGATCATGCCATGGGAAAGTTAAAGGCGAAGTTCCCTAAAGAGAGGGAATATGATCTGATTGCCAGGGATTTCACGACTTCCTTGAATATAGAGAATGCAAGCAAGGACCCCTCAGTCCTTCTTCCTGACACTTCAGCATCCTTGCTCGGCCTGGTGATTGAGCATTATGTCGGCGATGCTGTGAGCGCAGTGACCGCTTTCAGCCATCTAGGCAAAAAAGCGTTTGATCCTGAGAAATATAACACCCTGCTTGAGAAGCTCAGGGACGTATCATTGATCCAAGATCTGGACCGGCATACGGGGTTTGATAATTTCACCGACTGGGTCAACAAAAAGGACCATGATCCGTTTTTCATGGAGCTTGAAAAAAAGCACTCAGACCTTTTCTCAATATTTGGATATGATGCCACTGTGACATTATTGATACCGATACTCCAATCCATGATAGAGAGGGCATACAGATCGGATGGGATCCAAGAAGGCTACATAGACAAGGAAATCGGCATCAAGGACCAGGTCAAGGCAGTATTCAGGTGGTACAAAGAAAAGAGCGGATGGTGGTGGAAAGAGGAAGTGCAGTCATGGTTCCCTGAATTCAGGCCTCAGAAGCACAGGAGGGTAACCTGTGTAGAGATAGTCCCTAGAAGCTTCATGGAAAGCCATGTCTTGATAGGGAATAAGGACAGGAAGAACAGGAGATATGACCCAGGAAAGCTTGGGGGGAAGGTCCTCAAGATAAGCGATGACTATGATGACATGAGACAGGAATTCTCAGTCTCCCAGGTAAACACTTTTGCGTCCCAGATTGAGGCTGTCAATATGACAGGGGAGGTGAGCAGAGAGAAGATGGACTCTCTCCGGCTGCAGAGCTTCCTTGGGCATTTCAACCGCTATTATATCGCTCCTGAGATGATTGAGAAGTATATTGACCTGATGGAGAAGGTGAATAATATCAGCCTTGGCAGCATAAGAGAGGACAGGATGCTGCGCAATTTCTTCTATAAGTCTATTTTTGCCACGGCAACGACAAATGGTGACCTGCCTTACCTTTTCTCCAGGACCCTGACAGGGAAGCCGCTAAGTTAGCCATCTGAGGCCTTCTATCTTGGCCTTTAGCAACGCCTTGCCACCATAACATTTTTTAAACAGAAGCACTTTTACAAAAATATGATGCGGTTCAGGAGCACAAATAAGGCTTCCAAAATTGTGACATTCAAGGAGGCCCTTCTTATTGGCCAGGCTCCGGATTATGGGCTTTACATGCCGACAGAGATCCTGAAATTCTCCAGAGAGGAGTTGGCTTCCTTTGCAAAAAAGAAGTATCATGAGATTGCATTTGATGTGGCGAGGAAATATGTCGGAGATGAGATCAGCGAGAAAGAAAGGGAATGAGGTATGCAGGCTGCAGAACAGCATCTTATATGGATTACGAGAAGGAAGTTCGGCTGCTTATTTGCTTAAATTTATATTGAAATGTGCCTTTAACCTATGAAATGAAGAAATTTCCCAGAAACTTTTACTTCGGTTCTGCGACAAGCGCTCACCAAGTAGAGGGAAACAACAATAACGACTGGACAGCATGGGAGAAAGAGACAGCGGCAAAGAAAGCCGGAAAGGCCAAGAAAAAGGATTGGCCGAGCTACATCCTTGCAGGCCATCCAAGCCCTTTAGATGAGACAAATTACATCTCAGGCGCTGCGGCAGACCACTACAGCAGGTTTAAGGGAGACATAAAGATCGCGAAATCATTGGGCCAGAATGCGCACCGCTTCTCGATTGAATGGGCGAGGATAGAGCCTGAGAAAGGCGTGTTCAATAAAAAAGAGATAGAGCATTACAGGAAGGTAATAAGAGAGATAGAGAAAGCCAGAATGGAGCCTTTCGTCACGCTCTGGCA
>JAGVOV010000028.1 GCA_020052545.1 archaeon
ATAAAGCGAAGCAGGGAAAGAGAAGACAAATCATTGCTCAATATCCCTTTAGGGAAAGGAGCAGCAAGCCTTGTGGTCAAGGGCAGGGAGATAATTGAGATTGGGGACAAGACACAGGACAAAAGATTCCTTAATTTCGGCACAGGCTCTTACAAAAAAGGCAGCTATATCGGCGTCCCTCTAATCTACCAGAGCAATGTGCTTGGCGCAATCAACCTTGACTTCGACAATCTCAGCAGGTTTGATGACGATGCGAGAAATTTTCTCCAGATAATAGCATCAAACATGGCTCTTGCAGTCTGGAACACTACCTTGCATTACGAATACAGGAGAAAAGTCGAGCGTCTCTCTGCGCTCTATGACATAGTCAAGACCATGAATGCCACGCTTGACCTTGACAAGGTGCTTGACCTTATTGTTGTGAAGATAGTCAAGCTGATAAATGCCAGGATGTGCTCTGTCATGCTGTTGAATGAGGACAAGACAAAGCTTGTGCCTAAGACATTCTACATAATCAAAGGTGACTTCTTGATGAAGGACAGCATTGATGTGGACAAGAGCGTCGCGGGGCAGGCGATAAGACAGAAACAGACAGTGTATATAACAAATGTCCAGAAGGAAAAGAACCTTGGCTACAGGGAACAGATATCAAAGCTCGGCATCAAGTCAGTGCTCTGCATCCCTTTACTGCTTGAGAATCATGCCATAGGCACGATAAATGTCTACTCAAGATCGCAGAAGACCTACACAGAAGGCGAGATCGACATAATGGAGACGCTGGCGGACCAGGCAGCGATAGCCATAGAGAAAGCCATACTTTACAAGAAGATTGAGCGTGACAGGGATAACCTAAAGAAGATACTGAAGATAGGACAGGCCATAAACTCGACATTGGAATTTGATATGGTCATGCGCCTCTTCCTCGACAAGACGATGGAATTCACTCACGCGAAGACTGGTGCAATCTTGATGCTTTCGAAGAATTCGCTTTTCATAAAGTATCACCGTGGCTATCCAAAGGAAGTCGCAGAAAAAGTCAGGATAAATTTAGGGAAGGGAATCACGGGCTGGGTAGCAAAGTTCAAGAAGCCATTGATAATCTCTGATGTGCTCTCTGAACCGAGATACATCAAGGCTGTGAGCAGCATCAGGAGCGAGGCAGCATTCCCGATATTATTGAGAGGCAAGGTGATAGGGGTGCTTAATCTTGACAGCGAGCGCATCAATAACTTCGAGCGTTATCATGATACATTGAGCGTCCTGCTGAATAATGTCGCGATAGCTATAGAGAACGCAAAGCTCCATACAAGGCAGCGTGACTTCAATACAAGCCTTAAGGTAGAGGTAAATAAGGCCACAAAGAATCTTGTCGAGGCCAACAGGAGACTGAGGAAGCTTGATGAGGTAAAATCGGAATTCGTCAGCAATGTAAGCCATGAGCTTCGAACTCCACTGACAAGCATAAAGGGTTATGCGAAGCTCCTTCACATAGGGAGGATGGGGCAGATAAACAATCAGCAGAGGGATTGCTTGGGAATAATAAATGATGAGAGCGACCGTTTGATCAGACTCATCAACGACATACTTGACATATCAAGGCTTGAATCAAACAAAGTGAGCCTGAACCTTGAGAAGACAAATATCAGCAGCCTTGTCGAAGAGGTCTTTTCAGTGATCCATATGCAGGCCAAGGAGAAAAGCATCGATATATTCTATGACATAAAGGACAATGTTGAAGTCAACCTTGACAGGGACAAGGTGAAACAAGTACTGAACAATCTGATAGGCAATGCGATAAAATTCACTCCACCATCGGGCCGTGTCCAAGTATTGGTGAAAGATTTAGGCAATGATGTAGAATTCCTGGTCAAGGACACGGGCAAAGGCATCCCGAAGGAGAAGCTTCCGAGATTGTTTGACAAATTTTACCAAGTCGATCCTGTGCTGACAAAATCCACCCCCGGGACAGGGCTTGGCCTTGTCATCGCCAAGAATCTTGTTGAGCTACATAAGGGGAGGATATGGGCGAGATCAGAATTTGGCAAAGGCAGCACGTTCTGCTTCACCATAAGAAAAGGCCTCACTTGACCTTGTATTTCACATCAATGGTGTTCTTATCTATCGCCTTGTGCTTGCTATCATGTTCAGCTTTGAACCCCCTTATGATAATCTTGCCGCGTATGAACTGGAGCAGGACAAGCGCGGCTATGATAAGGATTATGATGGGAAATAATATAATCAATTTTACAACACCATAAACAATCAAACCTATAAAACCCAGTACAAGCAAAAATACAAGCAATGCTGCGAGGCCGACACTGAAGAAAATCCTTCTCATAAACTAAGGAAGTTTCTTTTTGCTTATTAATATTTCGTCATCAGGCTGTGTCGAAATATATTATTAATAGAAGGGAAGTTTTTTAATATCATGATGTAGAACTGATTTCATGGATGGATCCCTAGAGAAGAAAGTTTCCAGAATGGGCCATGAGTACAAGAGGGTCATGAAAATGGCCGCTTTCTGCTCGGGCTCTGGAACGAACATGAAAGCTCTCCTTGATGAATTCAAGAGGCAAGTTTCACGTTACAGCGTCCCTCTCTATGAGATTCCGGTAATCTTCTTCGATAAGAAATGCGATGCTATGGGGCTTTTGGATGATTTCAATAAAGAGACACCTTTGCGCGACAATGAAGATAAGCCCTTGCCTGTGCAGTCAATCTACCTTAGCGGAAAGAAATTCTTTGATGCAAAGTTCAATGGCGTTGTCAATGATGACACAAGGCCTTATTATGATGAAGAGATTGTGAAGGCTTTGAGCCAATGGCAAGACTCTTCTGGGATAACGCTTGAAGGGATAGCCTTGTGTGGCTATATGAAGTTTGTAACGGCCCCATTGCTTGAAGCTTTCCCTTACAAAATAATAAATGTCCATCCTGCGGATTTGAGAATTGAAGACAGCGAAGGAGAAAGGAAATACACTGGCGACAGTGCAGTTTACCTCTCAATCAAGGCAGGTGAGAAGGAGACAAGGAGCACTGTGCATATTGTGACCAAGAAAGTTGATGGTGGCCCTATACTGGGGCTTTCAGCGCCATTGATTGTACCTCAGCCGGAAGCGCTGAAAAAGCTAGGCTTCAGCCTGCCGGAAGGCATGACTGATGAAAGAGAGATGGAAAATTTTTGGGATGATAAATATTCAAAGGTTATGGCTTCAGAAGAGAAGATAAGAGCTTATGCGAAAGCTCACCAGAGCATACAGAAAAAGCATTGTGAC
>JAGVOV010000027.1 GCA_020052545.1 archaeon
ATCATCGTTAAAATACTTAAGCATAATCTGACAAATCTCAATCAAATCGAAAGGTGTATCAAAGATGCAGCAAGATAATGTTTCAAGGGCAAGAGAATTGATTAACAGATATCCTGAAGTATTTGAGAGCCTCCTTGAGTTTGAGAGGACAAAAAGGATACCGAAGCTCTATAGGAGGAAGAGGCTGAACATCACAATAGATGAGAATACTTTGCGCGATTTCAAGTCATATTGCAAATCAAAAAATAGTAATATGTCAAGGTTCCTAGAAACCAAGATGGCAGAGGCACTTAAAGCCGGGAGTTCTAAATGACAAAATTTATATAGTTGTTATAGCCACTTATATAATTGTTAAAGGTGATTAAATGGTAACGACAATACAGGTGAAGAATGAGACTTTAGAGAGATTAAAATATTTCAAAGAGCATGGCAAAGAAAGCTATGATGAAGTCATCAACCGCATTCTGAACAAGCTTGAAGATGGAGAATTCTCTGATGAGTTTATAAGAGGGATAAAAAGAGGCATTGAAGATGTCCGGAATGGGAAGACAAAGCCCATAGAATCAGTCGCCAAGGATCTTGGGATAAGGTTATGACATTCAGGATTGAGATATCCGAAGAAGCGAAGCATGACCTTGGAAGCTTCCCGAAGAAAGACGCCGAGAGGATCCTGCTAAAATTATTCGAGACCAAGGATAAGCCAAACCATTATCTTCAACGCTTGGCCGGAGTCTCTTACTGGAAGCTCAGGGTTGGCGATTACAGGGTGATAATCATATTGAACACAAAAGATAAGATAATTTTTGTTGTTAAAGTAGGCCATAGGAAAAATGTGTATAAATAAAAAAATATATAACATAGCTCTCGCTTTAACCTTTTATGGATTCCCTCAAGGAATGGCTCATTTTGTACCTGAAAAACAGGGACATAATACTGAGGAAGATACTAAACATATCTGAAAAAGAGGATGTCGTCACCATAAAATTCAAAGACAAAGAACAGACGTTTTTTATCCTCCCGAGCCTATCATTACCAGACCTGTCCAAAGCCCAGAATCCCGCAATTGTCTGCCTGAACACAAAGGTGAACTTCAATTTCCTTCTCACCAATTGGGAGAAGCTGGCCTCTTTCAAGTCGCTTTCGCTCTACTTTGTAAACCCGAAATCAAGGCTTGAGAAGCGCTGGATCCTCTTCCCTTTCACACATCATTCTATAGCCGACAACGAGAGCCTGAAGCTCGGGCTTATGGCCATGTTTGAGACTGTGGATGAGGCTTAAAGTATATCCTTTATTCTCTCTGGTATCAATATCGGGAACTGTCTGAATTTTATTTTCCAGAAACTTAGATATTCTGTCATCCTGTCGCTGTTTTCTATCGGACATAGCAGGACGCCATCTGAGAATTTATATGCTCTCAATTCCTTCAGAAGCCCTTTGCTGTTCCTGCCGTTGAGGCTATAATAGAATTGCATCCTTTTTGAGTCATTGAACCCTTTCAGCTCGTACTTGAAGAGCGCCAAATTTGCATATCCTAGCCCCTCCGAGAAGAACCTTTTGTTGAGGAAACTATACGATTCTGAGAGCAGGGCTTCCCTAGCCATAAAATTCCTGTCGAACATGTTCTTGTAGTTTTTCTCGGTCAGCTGCACTTTATAGCCCAGCTTTTCAAGATCCACCTTAAGTCTGTAGTTTGCCTCTGCATCAGTCTTGTCCTTGGACAGGATCAACAAGTCTATGTCATTGGGCTTATCTTTCCCCCTTATGGAAGAGCCGAACAGGAAGACATCTATCAACCCTTCCTGAGATTTCATGAAGGAATAGATTATGCCCTTAAATCTTGAATCTTTCAGCAATTTTATCCGCATTTTCTCTGACCTTGTCGCAAGTTTCCCTGTCTATGGATATTGTATAAGTGTCCCTGTAGATCCCAAATTGCCTGTCTAGCATAACATACATTTCAGGAAGGCCCTCACGGAGCATATTGAACCTTTCACCATGGTCTTTTGGCGCCCTGCCATATTTGCCGAGCAGCGCAAAATCAAGGATGGTGAAGATGGCTTTGAAATACAATATCGTTGCTGATGTGTAATCCTTATTGGTATACACCATCTCTGCCGAAGCCATTATCGTCTTGGCATTCTTGGCAAGCTGCTCTTTTGTCATGTTAATAGTATAAACAATGGACTTCTATTTAAATCTTTCTGTTTATACTACAAACAGACCTCTGCAGGACAAGCATCTAACACCTCATTCCTCAACGCACCATTCCATAGCCGACAATGAGAACCTGAAGCTCGGGCTGATGGCCATGTTTGAGACTGTGGATGAGGCATAAGCTTTAAATAAAAAGGAATAGAGGAAATCTGTAGATGCAAAAAGAGGGAAAAATACCCATCCTGGTTCTATTGATAGTTTCTTTAGTTAGCATAAGCAATGCAGATGCCGTCAATCTTTACTTTTTCAGGGATTTTACCCTCCCTATCGGGACCACCCCCAAATACATTTCAGTAGACTCAGCTGAGAACGTCTACGTTGTTGCAACGCTAAGTTCTTCTTGGATTGTATATAAATTTGACAAGAATGGCATCCAGCTTGGAAGTTTTGACCCAGAGGTTGATGGCGTCGCTCCAGCAGATATAATCAGCGATATGACGATGGATTCTGATGATTATCTTTACCTAATAATAAACGAACAGCCAAATGTCCTATTTTCGGTAAGGAAATATAGTACTGCGCAGTTTGATGGAACACCTTTGCTAAAAATTCTGGATAGGGTTTCTGGGGCGACATCCTATCCAGTTACCTTGGATTCAACCCCAAGAAGCGGATTCATAAGGGTCGGCTTTGGCGCAAATTCCATCAGCTACAAGGATTATAGCACTCCCACAGGATCACTGATAAGCGCCACCAGCATGCTGCATTGTAATGACAGGACTGTTATGGGGCAGCCCGGCAGATTGGCATCTAAGATAGGAAACACAGGCTATTCTGGTTTGTATAGGTATTCTAACAACTTTGCTTTGACTGAGGGGCATATATGCGATGCGGGCAGTACCGCAATAGAAGGACTTTTTTCTCCCTTAAGGGCCATCCCGACTTACGCAAACAACGGGATAGCATTCGACGACACAGACAAGCTTTACGTTCCTTCCCAATCAGAAAAGGCATTATACATATATGACAGCTTTGCAGCCTCCCCCCGTGATTTTACATCATACACAGATGCCAACTTGGCGATATTTTCAGCAGGCCCTATCGATGTTGCAGTAAGCAAAAATTCCAATATTTTTCTGCTGGTAGGCTGGCCAGAAGGTCGTGTCGAGATTTACAGCAAATGCCCAAATCCAACGATCCAGACCTGGAGCGGTGGCATGTGCAAGTCAAACTGCCCGGCGGAGCAGCAAGAAACACGAAATGTAGGCTGCAAAAGTGACGTTTATGTCGGTGGAATATCAAA
>JAGVOV010000026.1 GCA_020052545.1 archaeon
AGCTGGCGTAAACAAGATGAGCGAGAAGGCGAAGCAGCTTGAGGAAGGCGAGCCTATAGGCAACAAGATACATAGAAATGTGAGTAAGATTTTCAGAAAGAAGAAGTAGTTCTTAGCTGCTTACGTACTTAGGTTTGATGATGTTCTTGATTTTGTAAAGAAGTTTTCTCAATCCACGGCATTTCCAGCGCTTAGAAAGTCTTCCTTTTTTTCAGGAAGTCTACGAAGCCAGGTGCAAGAATAGGTTTTCCGTCTTTCAATATATACCTGTAATCCAAATCTATCGCTTCTCCTTCCCTTAAGTCGATGCTTATCCCATCCTGAAACCTTATTTTTTCCAGAGGCATGCCGTCAACTATCATCTTCGCTGCCAGGACAGCAGTGTCTGTCGGCATCTCCTTCTTGCCCAAGTTACGCCTCTCTGCCTTGAAAGTAAGCAGTTTCTTTGTCTTGCCGTCAATCTTAAAATCGCCTAGAAGGCCGCCGATGACCAGATAGTCAAATTGCTTCGCATCTTTTGGTTCTAATGTTTCTTTTGCTAAAGGATCAAGGATGCACACTTTTGCCAATCCCAAATCCTCGGCTTTTTCCCGCTTCACGGCTCCGAATGCGCTTAGCTTCTCCTGCTGCTTTTTGTTTAGGTTTGTAAAAATTATATTATTCCTTCCAACAATCTTTGAAGCGTGCTTATACTCTATTTCGTTCCATAAGTAGAGGCGTTTGTCGAGATGCTCAATAATATATTTCATGAGGACAAGGTTTTTATAGGATTATATAATAGTTGCCATGTATGGGGGCAGATGACATAATCAAGAAGTACGGCCTTGACAGCAAGACTTGGACCCATAAAGGTTTTCATGGCATATTGCATTTCTTCTTTCCTGTTGGCGAAAATCCTGTAAAGCCTCTGAAAGAGTATTATGGTGATTGCCACAAGCTCATCGTCTACTATTTTGACGGCACTCAAGGGAACTGGTACTGGAACGATGAGGACATGGAGAGATTAAGGAAGAGCTTCATGGAGAAGGCGGCCCAGGATCCAAAGATAATAAAGAAGCACAGGAAAGATTGGGAATCGAGGCTGAAAGATTTCAAAAAGATTTTCAGGCCGATAAAGAAAGGCATGCTGAGGAAGCTCAGCAATGATGACTTGCTTGCGCTCTATGGCAGATTCTATAAATCTTACATTGCTGAGTATGGTATCTCAATAGGCATACAGGACGCTTTTTCCATGCACGCGGACAGGTTCATAGAGCCGCGGCTCAGAGAGATACTGAAAAAGAAGAAGCTTGAGGAGAACTTCAATGAGTACTATGGGACATTGATGTCGCCTATCTCCCTGTCTTTCATCCAGAAGGAAGAGATAGACCTTATGAAGATGGCGAAGAAGAAGATTTCCGGGCAGGATGTGGCTTCGGACTTAAAGAAGCATGCCAGAAGCTTCCATTTCATCAACAACAATTATGCGAAAGTGCAGAGGCTTGATGCAAAATACTTCGGCCAGAAGCTCGATGAGATGATTTCAAGAGGCATCAACCTAGATGAAGAATTCTCTAAGATGGAAAAATCAATTGAGGAGACCAAGCAGAGGAAGAAAGAGCTCATGAAGAAGCTCAGGCTCCCGAAAGACTTCAAGCTCCTCATAAAGATATCTGAATCTTTCGCTGATACCCAGGACATGAGGAAGATGTATGTGCTCATCGCCAATTATTACCAATCATTGTTCATAGATGAGTTCGGCAGGCGCGGCAAGTATACAAGAGACGAGATGGAGTTCACCATATTTACTGAGATGAAATCTATCCTGGAAGGCAAGCTGAGCAAGGAAGAGCTTGCAGCGAGGCGCGAATGGTGCATCTGCATCCAGACAGAGGACAATTTTGAACTATTGACTGGAGGAATCGCAAGAGGCATAATCAACAACATCTTCATCAAGAAGATTGAGGCGAGCGATGAGATAACGGGGAGCGTGGCGTGCAAAGGCTATGCGAAAGGAATCGCGAAGATAATCCATAAGACCCACGACCTTGTTAACTTCACAGAGGGCGACATATTGGTGGCCAGCATGACAAGGCCCGAGATGACAGTTGCCATGAAGAAGGCAGCAGCGATAGTCACAGATGAAGGAGGGGTGACAAGCCATGCTGCTGTCATCTCAAGAGAGCTTAACATACCATGTATAATAGGCACAAAGAACGCGACAAAGATATTCAAAGATGGTGATTTGATTGAAGTTGACGCAGACAAAGGGATTGTGAGGAGACTATGAAGCCTTATCTTCCTGTAAAGAAGAACCTTCCTTTTCCTGGTGGCAAATTTGCGCTCTTCACGATGCGCGAAGACTGCATAGCCAGGACCGAGATGTGGATGACCTGGGCGACGGACCACGGCCTGAAAGACTACATAAATATCCCGCATGGAAGCGTGTATGAATACTATTGGGGCGAGAAGAGCCATATGGATTTTCTCAGCAGAGTCGCGAAGAAGATGTTCTCAGGCTGGGCGGCACACCTGAGAAATTACCCATTGAAGAAGAAGGCGATGATCGATGCCGCGGGGCGTCTGGAGAGCTGCAATGACAGGAAAAAGCTTCTTTCTTGTTACAATGATTTCCTTGAGAAATCATATTCATTCTGCGACTATGTCTGGGGCCCTTGGGGATCCATCTATCTCTTCGAGCCTGAGATAGCAGAGAAGTATCCTGAAGATGTCGCTTCGATACTCGGCCTTGAAGAGCCTATCGAATTCATGAACATGCAGAAAGACATGTTAAAGCTCGGAAACAAGGAGCTTGTCAGGCGCTATGACTGGCAGAATGTCTACAATCCTTATGATAAGCCATACACTGAGAAAGATTTTGAGCACATGAAAAAGGAGCTCAATAGGAGCGAAGTGGAACAGCAGCACAGGCATTTCGTGGAAGTGAAGAAGGAATTCAGTGCGCTGCTGAGGAAGCTCAAAGGGAGCGAGAGGAAGAAAGTTGAGATAGTCCACAAGCATGTATGGCTGAAGACAGACAGGATAGACACCTGGAAGAAGGCTATGGCCAACGCGATTCCCTTCTTTGAGATGATGGCTGATGAGCTTGGCATAAGCCTGAAAGAGGCGACAAGCATGCTTGCATATGAGATGGTTGATTACCTCTCAAAAGGAAAGAGGCCGGACAAGAAAAGCCTGGCCATGAGGGTCAATGGGAAAGTCCTTTATTATTTCAAAGACAGGAGAATTTTCTTGATAGACAAAGGCATCGAAGGGTGGAGAAACAAGCTGGAGAATCTAAAAGATATAAAATCCGTCTCCGGCACTATAGCGTGCAAAGGCAAAGTCACTGGAGAGGCCAAGATAATCTCGTCTGTCGAAGACCTTGAGAAGATAGAGGAAGGCGACATATTTGTGGCAAAATTCACCTATCCTAATTTCACGCCTTACATGCTCAGGGCTGCGGCAATTGTGACAGATGATGGAGGACTGACGAGCCATGCTGCTGTCATCGCGAGAGAATTCAGGAAGCCTTGCATCGTCGGAACAAAGCATGGGACGAAGATCTTCAAGGACGGCGACATGATCGAGGTCGATGCCAACAAGGGCATTGTGAGAAAGATATGAGTTACGGCAAAATCAGCTCCAAGAACTATGACTTCATCTTCAATGTCGGCGGCGTAAATTATCTTTTCCACAGCATCTGGCTTTGCCCGACTTATAAGAAAGGCGATTTTCTCAGCTGGCGCAATGGTGATGACTGGTGTTTCTACATAGGCAAAAAAGAGAGGAAAAAAATCGGAGAGAAGGCATACAAGTTATATCTTCATGGAATAAAAGGCTATGAAGATGCTGTCAGGAAACAATTGAAGACCTCGAAGAAGGTTTTTGGAGGAAAGAAAGTTCTAAGGAAATTGAGTAATGTTGAGCTTGCTGATGATTTTGAAAGGCTAATTAGGTTTGTCAATGGAATCTTTGATCAATATGTCTGGACAGAATATTTATGCCTTGACAAGATTGAAGAAGAGATAGAGAATAAGGGTAAGGACGCTGAGAAGCTGCTGAAAAGCGTTGCAAAAATTGGAAAGCTCAAGCTAATGCAGAGACATTTCATCAACCTGAGCTTCTATCCGCCAGATGGGATATTTTTCAATTATTATGATGAAATCAGGAAAAGGCTCAATCTTGGCAATAAGATTTTTGATTATCATTACAAAGAGCTCATCAGCGCGCTTAGAGGCAAGAGGCTGCCGACGCACCAAGACAAGGCAATCTTTGTCATCGGGAGATTCTCCGGATGGAAACCGATATTGGGAAAGAACACAGAAGCAATAATAAAGAATCTTTCAAAGATTGATTATGGCGCAAGAGAATTAGTAGGAAAGGCCGGAAACAAAGGTTTTTACAAAGGTGTTGTGAGAAAGATAGATTTTCATCTCAACACAGATTATGCTGTCGAGATAAGGAAGATGAAAAAAGGCGAAGTCCTGGTTTCGGGAAGCACTGGGCCGGAGATGATGCTGGCATGCCAGAAAGCCGGCGCCATAATAACTGATGAGGGCGGCATAACAAGCCATGCAGCAGTCATATCAAGAGAGCTCAATATCCCTTGTGTCGTTGGAACAAAGTTTGCCACAAAAATATTCAAAACTGGAGACAAGGTAATTGTTGATGCCAACAAAGGCATAGTGAGAAAGCAGACTCGCTAGTCGGGTCACTAGCGTTCCCAGATGTCGCAAACGCCGAGCGTTTGCGAGCATCATCGGAAATCTTTGATTTCCGAGACTTCAAGACAAAGCTTGAAGCGCTCGTAGCTTTTGATTTCATCAAAAGCTTTAATACCCCAGAGTGTTTACTTCTGCTTATGATATTCGACAATTACGACATCAAGGAAGTGGACAAGACGCTTAAAGGCATATCCGATATGCTCGCGACAGGAAGGAGATATGTCGACATAAAGAAAAAATTCCCTTTAAAAGATTTTGACGAGTTCTATGACATCGCTTTCGCGAAGAAGGAGAACGAGAAGATCAATGAAGACATCTATTTCAGGAAAGCGGACTTGAGGTTCGCGACGAACAGCGAAGTCGCTGCTTATAGGGCCGAAAGACTGAAGTGCAATATTTTATTTGAGGTAGGATGTGGAATAGGTGTACAAACAATTGCCTTCTCAAAAACATGCAAAAAAGTAATCGCAGTAGAGCTTGACGAGGAAAAGTTCAAGTTCGCAAGAGAGAACTTAAAGAGATTGGGGATAAAGAATGTTGAGCTGGTGCTCGGTGATGGATTGAAGTTATCGGAAAAATATGAATATGACACAGTATTTTGTGATCCAGAAAGAGTCCCTCATGAAGAAGTTAGAAATGTTGAGAACTTTTCACCCAATATAACA
>JAGVOV010000132.1 GCA_020052545.1 archaeon
ACTTTCAAGAAGGGCGGCTGGCTCACAGTCACAGGCTCAGGAGACAATTTCAAGATATGTGCGGGCAATGCCTATGGCTATTTGAAGGACCAGAGGTTTGATGTCACTGGGGCAGATTTCATATGCCATGATGGGACAAATGAAGAAAACCTGATAAGAGAATGGATGCCGACGGGAAATTTCAATATGGTTTTCACGTTCGGCTATGATTCAGGAACAAAGAAGACACTGATGCTGAGATCAAATAATGTCACAATCCTCAATCCGACAGGTTGGAAGCCTGCAATAGATTCAGTGCCATCGACAGAGGCTTCCGAGGGCAATGAGTATTCATATGATATAACACCACATTATCCCCTCCATTTTATTGTATATGGTCTTAAAAAAAGTCCAGCTGGCATGACAATAAATTCGAATACCGGGCAAGTAAGATGGACCCCGACAAGTTCACAGGCAGGTCAGCAGGATGTCGTTGTCGAGGCGATAAGATACCCATATCTTGGAGACAATTCTGACGCAATGATAAATGAGCAAGCTTTTACCATTACTGTGACAGCGGCTCCGAAACACAATTTAGCAGTTAGCTCCTATTCAACAAGCGTTCTTGGAGATTCTGTGACAGTTAATGCAGGAGCGGTCAACAATGGCGATTTTGCGGAGACAAGCAGCATACGCTTCTTCATTGATGGGGTAGAAAAGTCAGGTTGCGCAGTTCCAGTCTCATTAGCATCTGGCGCAACTTCTTCCATAGCATCATGCGTCTTCTCAGCGTTGACTCCAGGAGACCATATTTTCGCAGCAGAAGTCGATTCTGTCGCAGGAGAAGCGGATTTGACAGACAACAAGGTCACCTCAACTGTCACCATCGCGACTGATGCCAACATCATAGCAAGCGGCGGTTACATAACAAACAGCAGGCCAAAGGTCAACGAAGAGACATTCTTCAAGTTTGTCGCAGAGAATAAGGCCAAGTTTGACATCCCTTCATTAAAATACAAGATCTCAGACGGAAATGGCAATGATAATATTTATGAGATAAAGAATCTTGTTTCTGGAGCAAAAAGGACTGTGTGGTTTTCGCTTAAGTTCCCAAACGCAGGGCAGTATAACCCGACCGTTACCTTAGATCCCAATAATGAGATAAAAGAAACAACCAAAGATGATAATATCTTAACATACACAGTAAATCCATACACTTCAAAGGCCTATGTTGTAACTGCCTATAGCGTGACTACAAGAGATATGAAAGAAACCAACAGTAAAAAGAAGATTATGGAGGAAAGATGAAAAAGCTGCTCCTTCTGGCTTTGATGGCTTATTTCACGCAGGACATGGTTGCTGGAGACAAAAAACAGGACCAGATAAATACTGTGACATCAGATTCAGTGTTTGTGAACCTCAAGTCAGCATTGACGGGAAAAGGCATCAATTACAGCGAGAACGATAGTGTGGATGTTATTGTAGGTGGGCAGCCGTATAATGTCTTTGGCGACCTCGTGATCCAGCAGGACAATAACCAGGGGAAGATGAATGTGCCATTGGCTTTTGTCGTCACAAATCCCGTCCAGCAGTACATAACGCTTGTACCCAAGTTCGGGAATTCTGTCTACTATGTTTTCAACAGCAGCCTTTCATCAAGTCTTCAGGCCGATAGCCTGGCAGCGTTAATCAAGAACGCGCCGACAGGGGTCGGGCCAAGCTACATAATCCCTATAAAACTTGATGTTTCAAATGCGTTCCCAAATCCTTTTAATCCGTCAACAAGCATAAGTTATAACCTGCCTGAGCAAACTACGCTTTCTCTTTCCGTTTATGACCTTAATGGAAGAGAGATAAGAAGCTTGTTTAAAGGGACATTGCAGAGCGGCGGACACAAAGCTACATGGGACGGACGCGATAATTCTGGAAGCAGCGCTGCATCCGGAACATACTTCTTCATGCTGAGGACAGAGAAGGCCACAGAGATCCGTAAAGCACTTTTAGTGAAGTAGGTGCAAAATGAAAAACTTCCTGAAGTATCTTCTGTTCCTTGCATTTTCAGTATCTACTGCGCAGTCGCAAGACTACATAAGGTCTGGCAAGAACGACCTTGATTTCAAGGCCAATATCTTAACCAAGAACAACCTTTTCGTGCAAGGCAAAGTATACAATCTTTTTGACACAGAAAAAGGATTGTCTAACTACCTTAATGATTATGCGGACTTGAACCTGTCCAGCAACAACAATGTCCTTAATTTCATAAGGGACGGGGCGCTTGCGCATAATGAGGCGGTTGAGCTGGAAAATTTGGTGCTTGGTGTCAAAAGCGACGCATTAGCTGCCTTCAAGAGCTTCAATAAAGAGACAAAATCCAACCTTGACCAGGGTCCGATGCATATAGAAAGCTCCCAGCTCCATGAGATAAAAGCAAAGGACTTCCTTCTTTCACTGTCATATCATAGATTCAAGATTGGAGCAGAGATGGCAGAGAACAGGATTGCTGATGAAGGCAGTGTAAAGACAATAATCAACGGCGAGGTAGATTATTCGAGATTCAGCGCAGCGCTGCTGGATAAAACCCTAAAAGGATTCATTGGCCACGATTATCTGACGCTTGCATTTATCTACAACGAAAGCCGCCTTGAGGATCAGGTCAATGTCGAGAGAGCGTATACTATCGACTTCGCCCCAGTAATCGAGACCAAAGGTAGGCCATGGCCAGAGTTACATATCATCAATACTGGAGATGTTGATAGTATAAAATCTATGAATTTTAATGCCTTACCACATAATATGAATGCCTATCTTAAGTTTACGCAGATAAAAGGCCTGCTCGATTGGGTGGGTTATAAGTCCTCAGGGCCTGAGAAAGGATTATTGGAAAACCCGGGCATCGCATTCTTAGCTACTTATTCAAACAGCTCAGCAAGCTTCAGCATCGAGAGCCCGGAGCTTGTGGACATTGACATAAGCAGGTTTAATCAAGGTATTGAAGATACACTAAGATTAGTCAAGAGGTCAGCATACCCGTTAAGGGAAAGGGATAACGAGCTACTTACAAACCCCCTAATAATGAAAAAAACTTTTTCATACAGGGTCAAGTTCGGCCGCAAGGTTGAATATGAGGTGAACTTCCTCCTCTTCAAGACGCTAATGGCAAGCTTTGATGATTCTAACAACTACAAAGCCGGATTGACATATTTCAATGACAAGATTGGGCTAGGAGCCATAATAAGCTATGATTCGAAGTTCCATCAGATACAGTTTGGGCTCAGATTCTGATTGGCCTTGGCATAGTCTGCATAAATTTTATAAATCCATTTAAACTCAAAACTCGAATGGCTAAATCACATTCTCAAAAAGGAGCAATTGCCATAAGGATTTTAAGTTACTTGGCATTATTGGCAATATTAATAGCAATCGCATTGTTGACTTATCTGAGGCCAGAATATATGAATTATATAGCTGCAGCAATAATGTTCATAGTAATATTCACATTTGCCTTCAATGGCTTTGACGGATCGGGCCTGATAAAATTGACAGTGATATTCTTTGCGGTCATCGCTCTCGCTTTTTTCGCCGTCATGCTCTACGACTTCAATGCCTCATTCCCGGGCCAGGACATATTCCATCAGTCTGTCGTCCAGGGAAAATCAATATCGATAAACCTAAGCGAGATATTCGCGGGAGAAGAGCCCTTGAAATTCGGTGTTGTGGGCAACAAGAATATTGTTGTTGACATAAATAGGAGCATAGCAAGATTGAAGGCGGTGCAGAACTTCACAGGAACTGAGAATATAACTTTCCTGCTGAGGAACACGAAGAACTTCACATTGACCGCGCCGCAAATCACGGTCGATGTTCTGAAGGATGTCGCATCTCAAGTCTACCTATATTCCTTGCTGATAATATTTGACTTGATAATAATCCTGATGCTTCTCCTGAAAAAAAGCCAGTGATTCGATAAATTTTTATACTTCCTTATTGGCATTTTTCTGCAATCATGGCAATCTCATTGAAAACAAAGAAAGATGTTAGGGAACACTTCAATCTGGCTTCTCCTTATTACAAGGAATTGTGGGGCGTGCATATACATCATGGTTATTACATAACTGGCAAAGAGAGCAAAGAGGTTGCGCAGGACAACCTCCTCAAGTTCATCGCCGACAAGCTGCAGGTGAAGCATGGAAGCAAGTTTCTTGATGTCGGCTGCGGAATCGGAGGAACTGACATCTGGATGGCCAAAAAGTATGGCTGCGATGTCACAGGATTCACAGTGGCGCCTGGACAGGTGAAGATGGCTGAGGAGAACGCAAGAAAAGCTGGCGTTTCCGGAAAAGTCGCTTTTTTGGTAGATGATGCCGACGATATGAAGATCACAGGGAAATTCGATTATGCCACGGCCATAGAAGTCTTGCCGCACCTCCATGATCCTGAGAATTTTTACAGGAAAATGTCGATGCTGATGAAATCTGGAGGAAGATTCGCGATATGCGACTGGTTCAAGGACACTAGCCTGTCAAAGCAGCAGTATGACAAATATATCCAGCCAATAGATTTCGGCATGATGGTGAGCCTTTCGACGCCTCTTGATTATATGGCTTATCTTGAGAAAAACGATTTTAGGATCGTCAGCTATGCCGACCTCAATCCTTATGTATACAGGACTTGGGATATCGGCGCTGAGCTGATAAGGAAGCCGGCCTTGTGGAAGATAGCTGCCCAGCATCGCGCCCATTTCATCAATTTCTTGAAAGCATTTGCGGCGATGCGCAAT
>JAGVOV010000025.1 GCA_020052545.1 archaeon
TATGCCCGCGAACTGAATCTCTGGAGCCTGCTCTACTTATTGTTTGCTGTGGCAGTGCCGAGCATAGGGAGCACGATGCTCGTCATATTGTCATCTTTCGCCGGCTTCGGCCTCACCAAAGCCACTTTCATAGTCTTCATCCTGCTGTCATTCATAGTCCAGATAATATTGATAGGGTTCATAAAATCAAGGCGCCCTATGGTGGATTTCTGATGTCCAAGCTTTATCGGACGCTGGCAAGGATCTATCCGAATCCTTACAAGAACAGATTTGCCAAGATGATGATCTTCGCGGGCATGACAGAGGATGCGAACCTTTACCTGGGAAAAGCCCTGGTCTATTCGACTATGGCATTTTTCGCAACTTTGGCCATATCATCCCTGTTCGGCTATATCCTATACGGCGCCATAATCGGCTTAGTGCTAGCAGTCCTGATACAGTTCCTCTCCTACACAAAGGCTTTTTTCAGGATGGATGCGAGGACAAAGAAGGCAGAGGCTTCCCTTCCAGATGCGCTGCAGCTGATGGCATCAAATCTTCGTGCCGGCATGACTCCTTATCAGGCGATGGTGCTTGCGAAGAGGAAGGATTTCGGGCCGATAGAGGAAGAATTTTCCTATGCCACGACGAAAGCATTGGGCAACGAGAGCTTCACACAAGTCTTGCTCAACATTGGCAAGAGGATAAATTCCGCGACGCTGGAGAGGGCGATGAAGCTCATAATCTCCTCATTGAAGAGCGGAGGCCATCTTGCCAACCTTCTGGAGGAGCTTGCAAGGGACATCTCAGAGACGAGGTCATTGAGGAACGAGATTATAACGAACACTAGGACTTACACAATGTTCATACTTTTTGCCGTGATATTCGGCGCACCTCTATTGTTCTCCATATCGATACATTTTGTCGGCGTCGTGAACAACATGCAGGCGAAGTCAAACATCGCCACTTCGGATTTTGGCCTCGGGCTGCTGATAGGCCAGCTTGATATCACCCCAGAATTCCTTGGGCAGGTGTCAGTCGTGACCCTTACAGTCACATCTTTCCTGGCATGCTTCCTCATCGGGGTCATATCCCAGGGCAAAGGCAAATATGGCCTGAAATACGCCCCGATCCTGATTGGAGGGTCATTATTGATGTTTTTTGTCGCAAGGGTTGTGGTGTCAAGCCTGTTCACCAGCCTTATAGGATAAAATAAAAAACCTTAAATATAAGAAAGTATTTAAGAAGCTATAAGATTAGAAAGTGTTTATGCACGGTGAATCAATGAAAAGAGGCCAAGCCGCAACTGAATATATGATAATTCTAGCTGTGGTCATAATAATTGCGCTGATTGTGGTAGGCGTCATGGGAGGCATCCCTGGAATAGGCAGCGGAGCGAAGACAAAAGCTTCTGCGGCATACTGGAGCCAGGCCGACATCGCTATTGTGGCTTACTCAGTGACTTCTGCATCTCCTCAGACTATGACTTTGAAGTTAAGAAATAACCTAAGAAGCACAATAACAATTACAAATGTGAGCTATGCCATCAGCCCTTCATCAAGTGCAATAAGGGAATTGACAAATACAACATATGTAACGGCTCCTGGGCAGACAATCACTATAACTGTGACATCTACAACCTCTTCTGGAATAACAAGCATATGCACCACAACAAGCGTTGGCAATTCTTGGTCCACTCCTCTATCTATTAAGTATACTGACCAAGAGACAGGAGCTACTTATTACTTCACAGGCGACGGAAACAAACTGGAAGGCAGCTGTGCGAGCTAAGATGAGGAAAAGCCAAGCCGCTACGGAATATATGATCATCCTTGCGGTTGTGATAATAATAGCGCTCATCGTTGTGGGCGTGATGGGCGGCATACCTGGCATAGGCGCAGGGGCAAGAGACAGGACTTCCGCAGCTTACTGGGCACAGGCGGATATTGGCATAGCAGCATTCTCAAACTCAATGACGGTCAGTTTAGATTCTGTCAAGGTGGTAAATAACCTGAGAAGCACAATAACGATAAGCCAGATCAATTTCACTGAAACTGCCGCGAACACTACTTTTACTTCTGCGGCCAATATCCTAGCAAGCTCAATTACCCTGGCTGCTGGGCAATCAAGGCTGATTTCTGGGGTTAACATCAACTCATCCTGTAGCACCATAGGGAGCGCATGGGCTTCGAGCCTGAAAATAAAGTATACGGAAGCGGAGACTGGCGCAATCTACTATTTCACAGGTGACGGCAATAGCCTGAGCGGCGATTGCAGTAGCTAGTTCTGGAAACTTTTATATAGTAGCTTTGTCCCTGTAAAACTATGAAATTTGCCGATATCACTTTGAAGGATATAATGACCGTCAAAGTAGCAAGCGTCTCCCAGTTCGAGAAGATAGTCAATATCGCCAAAGTGATGTCCCAGAAGAAGATCGGCTCCATATTGCTGACAGACAACAATGTCCCGGTGGGAATACTCACTGAGAAGGATTTCATGAACAAAGTGATCGCTGAAGGACTTGACCCTAACATACTGATAGGCAAGGATATCATGACCGCCGATCTGGTGACGGCAGACCCGGACATGTCGATATTCGACGCAAAAAAGCTCATACAGGAGCATGGCTTCAGGCGCCTTCCGATCGTGAAGAACGGCCGCTTCCTCGGGATAGTGACGGAGACTGATCTTCTTAAGGGCATGACAAGCTACCAAAGCGCGATAAGCCCTGTGGCAGAAGAGACAAAGATAATGAATGTCAAGAAAGACTTGGTGCAGCTCAAGGATGGCTTAAGCTATGCCTTGGTGGAAGACAAGGCAGACAAAGTTTTTGACGTCTTCGTCAGCGAGGTGTCGAAAGGGCTGCCAGGGCTGTGCGTCTCAAGAATCCCCCCAAACAGGATCAAGGAGAAATACGGGTTGAAGAAGACTTTGGTGATATGGCTCTCTGAGACTGATTCAGCAGACACAATAAAGCCGAATGAGCTGGAAAAACTTGTGTTCACGATAAAAGGATTTGTCAAGAACGCCCCAGACTCTATCGTGATGCTCGATGGCGTGGAGTATCTTGTGAATTACACAAGCTTCAAGGAAGTGCTGCATGTGATAGAGGGATTGGTAGATTTTGTCGCCACAACAAAAGCGAACCTTGTGGTGTCGATAA
>JAGVOV010000122.1 GCA_020052545.1 archaeon
ACATAGATGTCAAGAATGTGCCCGGCGCGTTTGCCAGCTTCAATTTCGCCAAGTCATCGATATCAAGAGGCGATTTCAACATTTTTGCCATATCCGCATTGTGCGTCAGCTCATTCTTCTCGGCATCTATTGTGGCGACTATAAGATACGGAAAAATAAGGCAAGGATTTAAATATATCCCCATTTTCATAATAGTCAGCGTGGCACTTTATTACGCCGCAGCAAACACACTTTCAGTGTTTTTCAGCAGCTTCACATGAAAAAAGGACAAGCAGCATTGGAATTTTTGATGACCTACAGCTGGGCGATAATCGCGATACTTGTGCTTGTGGCTGTGCTGATATTCTCAGGGGTCTTTGATTTCAGCAAAAAAATCCCTGACAAGACTTTCTTTCCGATGCCGATCCCGAATCTTCAGGATGCATTGGTCTATTCCAATGGCACCATAGTGCTTGAGCTCACCAATGGTATCCCTAACAATATCGATATCCTGGCTGCGGTGAATGCGACACAAGATTGTGTGCTCCAGAATTTTTCGACAAACACCACAACTATCGGGCCTTCAAAAAATTTCGTCGTCAAATTCAACTGCGCCCCTTTCAGCAAGGACAGGGTCAAGACAGACCTGAGCTTCAGATACAATGATAGCTACACGGGCTTCACGCATGTCCAGGTTGGGACAGTGGCTGTCGCCGTGATTAGTTAATTATTTATTATATCACCATTTCTTTAGGCCGATGAGGACAAAATGGTGGGCAATAGCCTTGATGGTGCTTTGCACAGCCTTCACATCGACTGCTGCCCTGCTGAACAAGAAGGGCGCTGTGAATCTTGAGCTCAGCCTGAGGGGGACAATTTTTAACTTCTATCTCATTGGAGGATTGTGCCTCCTGGCCTTGGCCACAATAATACTCATCATAGCTTTGAGGGGCGGCTCGGTGTCTGTGCTCTTCCCGATCATCGCTACATCTTATATCTGGGTCACGCTTATCTCCTATTATTTCCTGAATGAGCATATAAGCATGCTCAAAGGGGCAGGCATAGCCTCTATCTTTTTTGGGGTAATTTTGATAAATGTGGTCGGAAAAGGTGATGCATGATGGCAACCCAATTCTGGCAGATAGGCATTGTGATATTGTCCACCTTTGTCACTGCATTCTCACCAATCCTGCTGAAGCTCGGGGCACATAAAGTAAAAAGCCTAAAGGAAGCAATATTCAACAAAAATATCGTCATCGGCATATCGCTTTACGCCATCAGCTACGTCATCGTCATCCCCGCATTGAAATATGGGGACCTCTCTGTGCTATATCCATTTGTTTCACTCTCCTACGTTTGGGTGGCATTGCTGAGCGTAAAGTTCCTCAAGGAGAGGATGAGCATGGGGAAATGGGTAGGCATCTTCCTGATTGTCCTGGGTGTGAGCTTGATAGGTCTTTCTGTATAATTTTAATCATTCTGTAGAGGTAAAAGCATCCAAAACCTTTAAATACTAATCATTATTTCATAGTAGCAACGGGGTGTTTCGAGATGGATTTCAAGGTTATTGACAGGAAATTCCAGGATGCTTTTGTTCGCGTCAAGAAAGACATAGAAGGGCTGCAGGATTATTCTGAGAGGATTGAGGGCAATGTCAATGCCATAAGGCAGGACTTGAAGGCGGTTGATGATGTTTCTATGGAGATCAAGGATTTGAAAAACAAGAGCATGGCCCTTGAGAACAGCATCTCGGAGAACGAGGAAAGCCTGAGCAAGCTCAGGAGAGAGCTTGAAAGCCAAAATTCAGGATTTGAGGCAAGGCTTGAAGCTGTCGAGCAGGTGAAAAAGACTTTGGTGACATTGAATTCTGATGTTGTGAGACTGAACCAGTTCCTTGAGAATTTTGCCTTAGATGTTGCGTATAAGCAGGATCTTCTTGCCGCACAGAAGGAAGGAAAAGACAGTGCGGTGCTTATGAAGCAGGACATCAAGGAATTGAGAGAAGGCATGCAGGCAAGCAAAAACGCGTTTAACACTGAGCTTAATAGCCTGGGCAATTCTTTGGGAAGCATGCAAAAGGAGATTAAGCAGGCACAGACGAGCATCAAGATTTTCAATGAAGATTATGTCACACTGAGCGATTTCAACACAAGGGCAGTGAATGAGAACAAGGAAATAAACAGTATTTTGAAGAAAATAAAGGCGTTGGAGAAGAACAAGGCATCTTTCGGTAGGAAGCTTGCCAACACCAACAAAGTCATAAGTTCTACCAGGGCTGAAGCCAGAAATATGGTAAGAGCAACAGATTTCAACGCCAAAGTCCAAGCAATAGCGAGAAAACAGATACTTGCAGGATTAAGGAACTTGAAAGTCAAGTCAGAGCTTGAGAGGAAGGCCAAGAGGCAGCTGCTCAAGGCCCTGAGGCAGAGGAAGGAGAACACGCTGACTAATGTGGCAAGCTACTTAGAGGGCAAAAGATGAAGCTTGCCAGCTTTATCAAGTCCATCGTCGTGACATTCCTTATCTTGCTTGTGCTCACTGTCGCGTCATTGTTTGCAGGGGTACACATCAAGATATTGTACATCCTTTTCGGGCTTGATTTATTATGGATAATCTTCTTCATGCTGAGGAGAAGCTTCATGACAGCGAATTTCATGGATTTGGCTCTGACTTCCCTATTGATCTTTGTCTTCGTGTTCAGCCTTGTCTATTATAACGGCTATATCGAGGAGAGCGTTACCTTTGACAAGGCAGATTTCGAGACCAGCATCATGCTGAACTACTTTGAGCAGAGGAACGCGAGCCAGCCAATGGAATACATAGTCATGAACCGAGGCTCAATATTGGTCTTAGACCTCTCAAAATACAGCTACGATCCTGATAATGACCAGCTTGCATACTCTGCATACACTGGCGAGAACCTCAAAGTTGATGTTAAAGGGACGGTAGTGAAGATAGCGACTAAAGATGATTTTTATGGCCTGGACAGCATACGCTTTGTAGCAGATGACGGCAAGAGCAAAGTGAGCACATCGGATATTAGGGTAATAGTCAAGAAGCAGACTGTGTTCCAGGAGTTTATCAGCGAAAATAAGGTGTGGCTGACCATAGTTGCTGTCTTTGTCTTCCTTATGGGAGCGTTGCTCTCGATAGAGAGCTACAGGAAGGCCATTTTTCTGACTTTTTAGTTGTCATCAAGTTATATAAATGAGGGCAGCATAAGGCATTTATGTTCGACGCTTTCAGGAATGACGACAAGGGATGGAAGTTGCGGCTTTACTTCTTTGCCATAGGATTCTTCACATTGATATTCCTCATCCATATTTTCGGCATAGCGAGCCTTAAGACAGACAAGTTCGCCTTCTTTCTCGCTGCGATTGTCCTTGTCCTCTTGATACTGCCAGTTGTGACGAGCATGAAGTTCTTCGACATAATAGAAGTGAGGAAAGACATAGGTATACTGAAATGGAAAAAAAGATAAAGGCCAGAGAAAAATAAAGCTCATGCTCAGGAACAATACAAGAAAGGCCATCCTGGCCAGAGATGTAGAGTTATGCGGCGACATCTTGGAGAAGGCTACAGGCCTGATGTTCAGGAGAAAGCTTGATGATAAAGCCATGGTGTTTGTTTTTGATAAGGAAAGGACAATAGGCCTTCATATGCTATTTGTATTCCAGAGCATTGATGTATTGTGGCTCGATAAGGATAAGAGGATTGTTGAATTGAAGGAAGATTTCAAGCCATTCACAGCATATACCCCAAGCAATAAGGCTTTTTATGTTGTAGAATTACCTTCAGGAGCAATAAAGAGGAGCAGAACAAAAATTAAAGATGTTATAAGCTGGATTCTGTAAATTTGACGCCTTTCTCCGTGCATATCTCCATCAGGCCAAGGGCAATCTCATTTTTGGCGTTTGCCCTCACAACAAGCTCAAAATCCTCCTTGATGAGGGGCTTAAATATTAAAAATTGGGAGCCTGATAAAGGCCTGAAGATCGCATATTTCGTCGTGTCTTTCATGACAAGATATGCAGCCGCTTCAGGCACTTTGTCTGTGAAGTATATTGCCTTCAATGCCGAGTCTGAAGATTCTTCATTCTTGACCTCTGCCTTTATGCCATAGTTCATCATGAAGCTTATCTTCTCGAAATATTCCTTGACAGAAAGCTGCTTTTCTCCATCAATATGCTGCACGGGGAAGATTAACTTGCTGGCAAAATCCCTATGTATAGGAAAGATCTTCGGTAATATCGTAGCTAAATCCTGCTGCACGTTTTTCTTGTAGGCATCCAATGCCAGATCAATCTCTTTTATCATGGCTTCAAGCGATTTTACCTTGTCCTTGATCTCAACACGCATCTCAAAAAGTTTCTTCTCCCTCCCTTCTGATTTTTTAAGTTTCGAGAGCATAACAAGATTCTCTGCGATCACAGAATCCAGCTTCTTCATCTTCAGTATCAGATGATTCATCGCGGCTTTCCTCTGGCTGCAGTCCTTGTCCTTGCTATGCATGGAATTAAGATTCATATCCACCATTATATCTATTATCTCGTTGCTCATCCTGGCGATGGCCGCATTGATGCTCCTTGAGGTGTAAAGATGCTTCTCCTGGATCTTGCTGCAGTAATAAAGCACTTTGTCTTCCGCTTCCTGGTGCTTGATCCTGATGTCAAGCAGCATCTCCTGCTCCTTGCTTATCATCTCTTCTATCTGCTCTTTCCTCCTTGAGAATATCAGGAAGGCCATCTTCTGCAGCTTGAGGCTCTCATTAAAATTGTCCAGAGACGAGAGAACGGCGCTGACTTTCCCCGAGACTTCCTGGTTCTGCTGCATATCATTCCTTATCTCATTGTCGACATGCTTCGCGAAATATGCGGCAGGATCAAAACTGGCCTCATTCTTTATCTTCTCGACAAATGCCTGTTGCTGCTCCACCATGGGAATAAGGACAGAAGCGGCAAATCTCGTTGTTGGCTTGCTACTGAGCATCTTCTGGATTATCTCTGCCTTCTTTGCCGCATAATCGAAGAGGCCGTCAATGGAATCTATGCCTCTCATCGCGGATCTGAGGGAATTTATCTCCGACTCAAAGGCTATCTTTTCTGCCTTTTTCTGCCTGAAACGCTCGAATATGCTGAAAAACGCCATAAATCTAAGCCTATGAGTGAGTTTTTATAGTTTATGGGAATCTTTATAAATGAATTTATTAATCCTGAGCGCATAGGGGACATAGTACAACTTGGCTAGTACTGGCGCCTCCAGAGCGTCAAATTTGGGTTCAAATCCCAATGTCCCCACTTTTTTCTAAATGCCATCTTTATAAGTAAATTTATAAATTCTGGTCCATTTATGTCGACTGGGGTAAAGATTACAACGAATAAGAAATCTAGAGTTTTCGGTTTTATCATAGGGGCTTTGATATTATACCTTTTATACTTATATTTTAGCTCAAATAATACCAACTCTTCACAACCAATCCCACTCGTTCAAACTACCCAACTACAAGAATACTGTGGAGATGGATATTGCAACAATGGAGAAACATATTATACATGTCCACAGGATTGTCCTAGAAGTAAAAGTGATATTCAGGAAGGTATGAAAAAAGCAATTGTATGGATTAAATATGATGTTACTGGAAGAAATGCTGACGGTAGCTATTTTTCTTCTGGGGTCACTGGTTCTGGGGTTACTGTATTAAATAAAAACGGAGAATTAACAATATATACCAACAGACACGTTGTAGATTGTAGCTATAATGAAATGAATTGTTATCAAAGAATTTCTGAAAAAATAAGTGTAAGAACACAAGATGGGAAGATTTATGATGTTGATAAAGTCTCTTTTAGTAAATCTGATATTGATTTAGCAAGACTGACTGTAACTACACCAAATATATTAGATAACCAAACCGTATATTATACTGATCAGTATAAAATAGGTGATAAAGTGACTGCAATTGGATATCCAGCCTACGCACCAAACGTTGTTGAATTCTCTCTAAGCGAAGGAACTATAACTAATATCAAGGAAGTATTATCACAATCGACCGGAACTTCATTTAGAACAATAGAATCAGATGCATACACCTATTTCGGAAGTAGTGGTGGAGGACTGTTCGATAAGAATGGGAATTTAATAGGAATAAATACATGGGGTACAGTCAGAAATCATATGGCAATATCTTTTAGCTCAATTAAAAGTGAACAATTTATTTACTGCCAGGAAGGGTCTTATTATCATAATGAAAACTGCTATAAATATTGTGACAAAACACAGATATTAGGTGATGATAATATATGTTATGATATCTGTAAAGATTTTTATTGCCTCACGATGCAATCAACAGTGAATGACCCCAGATGCAGGGATGCTGGAGATGTGCCTGGAAACGATGGATACTGTCACAAAGCATGTGGTTCTGGATATTGTCCAGATTCAGCTGCTATATGCTTTAAAGCAAGATGTATGACATGCAGTGATATTAACACTTATTTATATGAAGATGG
>JAGVOV010000136.1 GCA_020052545.1 archaeon
ATAGATATTATCCCGCCTGCAAGTCCTGCCGTGAAGAAAGACAATATTTCTGGAATCCCATGTATGGCATATTTCACAAAGAGGCCGCAGAATATTATCTGCGCATAATTGGAGAAGCTTATGTTCCCGGCAAAGAACTGCAGGTTTGTTGATATGAATTTACCTATGGCGACGCCGATTATCGATGCATTCCATGTCAATATGAACATCGCCCCGACACCATAGACGAGCGAGAACAGGAAGCAGAACATAAGCACTTTTATGTTGTTGAAGAGGATTATGCCGAAAGTCTCAGGCCTTGTCACCTGTCCGCTGACATTAAGCCTATTTATGGTGTCTAGCTGTATCTTGAATAACGCGCTAGATGTGTCAGCGCTGAGCAACAAATACCATAATGTCACGGCTACCACAATGCCAAAGAAGAGATACATGAAATGCCTCAACGCCCCGAAGTGCTGCAGAAGCAGAGGTTTCTCCTCGTCTATCATCTCGTCCTTCATCTCTTCGCTTTTTATCGCAAAATAGATGTAAGGCGTGCATGCTACCACCGTCAGGAAGACTGCAACAAGGCCCGCATATGGCTTGAATATCCACCAGCTCAGCAAGATGGCTATGCTTGTGTAGAAAACGCCGACCAAGAACAGGCCAAAGGGTGTTTTCTCAAGTTTTGTCGGATTAAATATCTCTTCGACAACCATATCTGCCTCATCTCTCTTGTCTCTTATAAATCTTTTTAACTACTAGGAAGAAAAGTTTTATAAAGCGCCTTCCTATCCTTGCCATCATGGAATTCGATTATGAGGAGGCACTGCAGCGAGCAAGGTTAAATCTGCCTGAATCGGTGCATCTGGCTGAGCGCTTTGAAGTGCCAAATGTGCGCGGCCACATAGAAGGCAATAAGACAGTGATAAGCAACATGCAGCAGATTGCTGATACTTTGGGAAGGCCTCTGGAGCACATCCTCAAATTCACTTTAAAAGAGCTCGCTACACCAGGCATCGCTAGGGGGCAGCTGGTTGCGCTTGGCACAAAAGTGGCTGCATCAAGGATCAATGACAAGATAAAGCAGTATGCCAGGCTCTTTGTCATCTGCAGTGAATGCGGAAAGCCAGACACTAAATTGACAAAAGAAGGCTCCATAAGCATCATGCAGTGCACAGCGTGCGGCGCAAGGAAGCCGATAAGCTCAAAGATATGATTTCTAAATATATCAAGATTTATGGAAGGGTTCAGGGTGTTGGCTTCAGGTGGTTCTGCAGATCAAACGCAAGAAGGCTTAATGTCAGCGGTTATGTGAAAAATCTTGATGACGGCACTGTGGAACTCGTCGCTCAGGGTGATAAAGTTGATGAGCTCATAGAACTATGCAAAAAGGGCCCGTTTTTCTCGAGGGTTGATTCAGTGAAGATAAAAGAGAACGACTCAGAAGAGCATCATGATTTTACAATAAAGTTCTAGCCGAACCAGCTTCCCAGGCCCACTTGCTTCTCTTTCTCTTTCCCAAAGACGTCTATCACCATCCTTTCTGTCAGCTCAAGCGTCTGTTTAAGATATATAGACACATCATATTTCTTTGCTAGGCTCAGGCTTGGCTCCAAGTACTTCACTATTGTGCCTTCTGAGATCGTCAATATTATCTTTCCGCCGCACGCTGTGCATTTGCCCATCAGTGGGGGGCGCCTGAATTTCTCATTGCATGCGACACACCTGAACTGTTGATGGAAAAACTTTCTGAGATTGCCTTTTATGTCCTTCAGGAAATGTTTCTCGATGACAAGCCTTGCCACATCCCTCTGATCAACTGCCCTTATTATCTCTGCGAGCTCCATCTGGCCACGCAATTTGTCTTCCATGCTTGGTAATGATTTGTAGGCTGAGAAGAGCACGCCCATGTTGATGCTCGACACATTATGGGTGAAGCCCATCTGCTCATACTGCTTCTCTGTGTTAAGCCTCTGCCCGAGCTGCTCAATGCTTACCTCCCAAGTCGGCTTGTATTCCATTGCCGCTTCATAAAACTCAAGCGGATAGCGCCACACTACATCAATGCCATGTGCCATGCTGTCAACTTCTGATGGTATGATCTCTGTTGTGAGGACAAGCGGCGCATCCATTGTCCTCGCACCTCTCCTGTCCGGCAAGAACTGTCTGGAGAAATTAAGGAAAGCGTCCATCAGCATCATGACGCATGCTTCATCCCCGTCACAATCGCGCCTCAATGCTGCATGCCAGAGCGGGTGGGCCAAGCAGCCTTGTGTCTGCGAAAAGCCTATGATTCGGCCGACCATTCCGGCAGAGATATGCGGCGCAAGTCCAATAACAAGATGCCCGATAAGGTCATTTTTAGATTTGAGATTGTAGTATGGCTTGGCCGTGTAAATCCTTTTCAACTCATCATCGACGAAATTACAGACCCTAAAAAGGACTTCGTCTGCGGATTCCTCGGTGTTAGTTTCGCTGCTTGGTAATATCACATCCTGCGGCTTCAGCTCAACAATCTGCTCATTGTTTTCCAGAGACTGTCCATGGATATCTTTTTGATATCCAAGTCTGTGAAGGGTTTCTATGCTTGTCTTTATCTCTATGGGCTTGAAATGGGTTATCGGCAGCTCGGTCATGTCATATCTCGTTGTGCCGTCTTTGTTGACATAGACTGAATGTATAGCCCTTAGTATGCCCTTGCCGAGGCTTTCGGCCATGCGGTCTTTGTTCATGTTGCCTTTTACTCCTTTGATTAAGTCGGGATAATTCTTCAGTCCGAGGGACTGAAGCGTCTTCGGGAAGAGCTCCTTGATCGCTATCTGTTTTACTCTGTGGGTCGATGTCTTCCCATGCTGGCATTCCGGTTTGTCTGTAATGCCACAGATTTTGCAATAAAATTTTTTTAGGGTCTTCAAGCCGCAAGCATCACAAACTTTGCTGAAAACTTCTCTCTTGCAGCTCTGGCAGACATAGACTGGGAGATCTGATGTTATACTGCCTTTTTCCATGGCGCTCTGGATGCTTCTCATCCTTCCGCCTTCTCTGCCCACAGGAAACAGCATCTGCGGACTGCCGATGAGCTTTCTCATCTTGGCTTTCTCTGGCCTCCCCATCCTTGCGCCGATGAAAGTGCCTCCCTTGTCTTTTATCTGTATGTCAGAAAGCTGGTTGATTATTGATAGTGTTGTTGATTGCTCTTCCTTTGCCATCATCTCTATATTCTTTTTTTCGCCTATCGCAAAGGTCTCGATAAGCGCTGTGGCATAATCGGAATCTATGACAACAAATTCATTTGCAGCGAGGAAATGCGGGCAGCCGATGAGCTCCAAGGCCCTCTTCTCTTCAGCCTTGTTCCTGCAGACAATCTTCTTTATTTCGCTTCCCTCCTTGATAATATTGGAAGATTGTAGCCAATTG
>JAGVOV010000144.1 GCA_020052545.1 archaeon
GAGACAGGATTGAGGCCGCATTCTGGGCCTGCCTTGCCTGCGCATGCGACGGCATCATCAAAGTCTCAAATGTTGATGCCAAATCGCTGGATTTTCTGCCATATTTCAGGAAGGCCGGAGGCGGCTACAAGATAGGAAAAGGGCATATCACATTCTTCAGGGCAAGGCCGATATCACCATTGAAGATTGCCACCGGGCCATATCCAAGCTTCTCCACAGATTTGCAGCCGATATTCGCAGCCATGCTGACACAGGCAGAAGGAACATCAGCAATCCATGAGACTGTGTTCGAAAACAGGCTTGGCTATCTAAATGATTTAAAAGGGATAAGATTGTCAAAGGAGTGTTTTGGGAGGAGATGCAGGTTTAGCGGCAAGCACCTGCACAGAGCTACCATTGCCGGCCCGGTAAACCTATCTTTCAGCAGCCTCAATGTCCCTGACTTGAGGGCAGGCTTCGCGTACATAATACTTGCCTTGGCCACAAAGAGGAAAATAAGGCTTGAAGGCATGGAGATCCTGGAGAGAGGCTATGGGAATTTCGCGGAGAAGCTTTCTTCCGCTGGCCTGAAAATAGAGAGGATCAGAGGCAAAGCTTAAAAAATGACCCGAATTAATGAACCTATGTTTTCATTTGTCATTCCAACAAAAGACAGGCCGGAATCATTGAAGAGGGCGCTTGAATCCATCGAGAGGCAGCATGAGGATTGCATAGAAGAAGTCATCATTGCGAATAATGGCGGCCGAATAAGCACGGAAATCGTAAACATCTGCCCAAACACAAAGATCATAAAGGTCAAGGGCGGGTGGGCTGCAGGGTCAAGGAATGCCGGAATTAGGGTTGCAAAGGGCAGATACATAATCTTCATAGATGATGACTGCGAGCTCTGCGACGGCTTCATCAAGAATGCTAAGCTATTGGTGGGAAGAAACCCAATACTGGAGCCAGAATTTCTGAATCCTTCCCCAGGGAACTGCTACATGGATGCATGGTTCATGTTCTACAAGGCTTATTTGGCCTCATGCAAGAAGGTAAAAGACGGCAAAGAAGTAGAGATATTGGGGAATTGCTACATAATAAGAATGGACATATTAAGGAAAACAGGCTTTTTCGATGAATCGATGAGAGCATTGGAAGACAAGGATTATGCGCTGATGCTCAAGATAAAAAGCCATAAGATAATAAGCAGCGGAAAGCTCAAAATAAGGCATTACTCAAGAATCTCAGCATTCTCGGTTTTTGGGCAATTCTTCAACTACGGCATCGGCGATTACCAGTTCAGCCTCAAATGGGGCAACAAGGCAGATATTCTTGGCAAAAGCAAAGTGACAGATGAGGGTATCATAAGTTATGCGAAGAAACATCATGTCAACGGCATAAAGAAAGCACTTATAGTAAGGCACACAGGCTGGAAGGTTGGCATAATCTACATGAATATCAGGCATTCCAATTTGCGAAACATTTTAAATGAGTCAGCAAACCTGATAAAGCATCCTTTCAAAATAGCGATGATGGGGGCAATAAATTGAGAAATTTCATCAATAACCTGATAATATCTTTCCAGATAGCCAAGCTAAACTTCAAGCTCAGGAATGAAGGCACTTGGCTTGGCGTCTTGTGGTATTTCTTGAATCCATTGTTTGTGTTCATGGTGCTGAATGCTGTTTTCTCAACCAATATAGGCACAGGGATCGAGAAATACCCATGGTTCATACTGATAGGCATAGTGGTCTGGAACTTCTTCTCGAACGCAACTACAGAAGGAGGCTCTACTTTCAACAGCTATTCAGGAATAATGCAGAAGCTTCCACTGAGCAAAGAGTATCTTCTTGTAAGTTCAGTCATAACAAGCCTTTACAATTTTATTATTGAATTCACTGTCCTGCTGGTGGTCTATGTCGCTTTTGGCAACAAGCTCAGCCTCTTGGTTCTCTATCTGATACCTTTATTGGTGCTCCTGGCAATCATAACAATATCGCTCACTTTCGTGCTTTCACTTGTTTTTTCCCGATTCAAGGATTTCATCAACATCTGGAAGCTGCTGCTTTTCGTATGCTGGTTCCTGACCCCGATATTCTACAACATAGACCTGATAAAATCTCCTTCAGTGTCTTTCATAATGAACATAAACCCCATGACCCATATGCTGAATATCTTCAGGGACATCATATTGTACAATAGGGTAGATTTCCATTACATCTTGCTGTTTTTGGCTGCTATTGTGCCTTTTTATGCCATATGCTATCTGATATTTAAGAGATTTTCAAAGAACGTGGTCGATTACCTATGAAAGTCATCGAGATGAGAAATTTGCACAAGAGATTTAATCTGACTAACAGAGATTTCAGGCATGTGCTCCCATTCATCCTCAACATAAAGAAAGCCGCTTTTCAGAGGAAAGAGGTTGACGCCGTCTCGGGCCTCACCTTTGACATCAATGAAGGCGATTCAATAGGCCTGATAGGGCCGAACGGCGGCGGCAAGACGACGCTTTTGAGGCTGCTTGCCGGCATCATCCAGCCAACGAGCGGAAAAATAGTGTTGCACAAAAAAGTGACTCCTGTTTTGCAGCTTGGATCAGGATTCCAGAATGAACTCACTGCACGTGAGAACATACTGCTTTATGGGAACTTCCTTGGGAAAAAGAATTCGGTGATGAAAAAAAGGATAGGCAAGATACTTGAATATGCAGAGCTCAGGGATTATGAGAATGTGAAACTAAAGTATTTCTCTTCTGGAATGTACAGCAGGCTCGCCTTCTCGGTCATGATTGACACGAATCCTGAAGTCCTGCTTCTTGATGAGATTTTCGCTGTCGGAGACATGTATTTCGAGAAGAAGTCAAGGGCATATATGAAGAATTTCCTGAAAGAAGGGAAGACGCTTGTTATGGCTTCGCACGATCTCAAGACAATGATGACAATAACAAACAAGTGCATCTATCTTGTGAAAGGCAAGGTCATGGCGCAAGGCAGCACAAAAGAGGTCATAAAAAAATACTTAGGAGACTTCAAGAAAAATGCCTAAGCTTTCCATTGTCATACCGACATA
>JAGVOV010000077.1 GCA_020052545.1 archaeon
CTTTTTCATAAAGTTCTTCAAGAAGATTCCTTTGCCTCGTCTTCTTCACCTTCAAGGACGCCATCTCTCTCTTCATCTCTTCATTTATGCCGTCAGTGTCGTGGAAATTCTTGAACAGTCTCCTCTTCGCGAGATTTATCTGCTCATCATAGAGGAAAAAATATTCTGTGTCCATTATGTCAAGCAGCATATGCGCTATCCTTTGCTGCTTAACCGCCTTCACAATGCTTTCCGGAAGCTCTATGTCTCTTGTGAAATCATGATGGCCAAGCGCATAGTCCGTGAAGCTCACCTGCCTGAAACCCACATGGCTGAACTTGTCGCCATTTTCCATAGATGATGTGTGGAGGATATTCTCAAGGTTTCCCTGGCCGATTATTGTTATAACCTTGTAGAGTTCTGAAACTTGCGTCTCCTTGACCTTGTATGTTACTGAGTCTGCCCTGTCCCCTCCGCTTAAGTTTCTGGCAAATCCCTCTGCCTTCTCAGCCTCTATCATATATCTTTTCCTACCTGTCTGCTGGAAAATGGTCCTTGATTCTTCAGAATGCTGCAGGAAAGCCTGCCTCGCCTCTGTATATTTGCCGAGCCTAGCCAGGATCTCGCCTTTCTTGAAATAGAATGTGATATCGGGAAGCTCATTGCTCACAAAGCATTTGTCTTTCCTTACATATAAGCCGCCATAAGTGTGGCCTTCTATTCTTAGATATAGGTCAAGGTGATTTGCATCGCTGTAGCAATGCTCATTGAAGGATATTATCCTCATAGAGTAGTAAAGAAACGGAAATCAATTTAAATAAATGTTGCTTTTCTGCTTAAATGTTCCTTGGCCTCCATCCAACAAAGAGATTCTCCAATCCATTGAGCCATAGCTGGACAAGGCTTTTGTATGTGGCCTCGCCATTCCTTTCAAAGCCTGAGGAGTTTAGATTTAGATATCATAAAGCCGCGACAGAAGGAGAAAGCCAATCCACAATACAGCAGTTGCATCAGGAGGCGATGGAAGATGCCGGCCTTGAAAAAAATCAAGAGACGCAGCAGCTCAAGCCGAACAGAAGAGTTATCGGTACATTAGAGGCATACTTTGAATATCATAAATTTGTCAGGTTAGTCTTGGATAGTTACGGCAGCTTCATAAAGGATAATTTTAATGTCATCTTCATAAATGGCGCGAGCGTCGCAGAGCCCATCAAGCAGGAATATGGCGATGATATCAGCTACTATGCCATCCCAAATAATCCAAAGTATGGCACTAAGCAGCTGACAAGCTTCTTCTCTGACACAAACCTCCTTTCCAAAAGAATCAGGGAATCAGAGACAGAGCTTGAAGCGATTGTCATAAGGGAGGGAGCCTATAATTTCATCTCCCGCAGCAGGAAGCAAAACCTCTATGTCCCTGTCAAGCATGTAATTGAAGCTTTTTGCGTGGAGAATGACATGCCGAAGCTTTATTTTGACCAGGAATTTATGGTGCCGGGGTTTGTCGGCCTGAATCCCGTCGAGGCAACAAACAATTTGATGGAGACGCTTGGCAAAAAAGGCCTCGGCACCACGGAGAAGACACAAGTGCCAGAATTCGTGTCAGAATTCAGCAGGGGAAGACAAGAGCTCTTTGACTCTGACAAAGCATACAAGATGCTTTCTGATAACCATGAAGGCAGCCTTGATGACCTTCGCTCTCAGATAGGCATGGTCTGCGCCTATAATAGATTTATACTTGCAGAGATGATGCGCTACTTCGTCTCTGCCTTAGTTGACAAGGAATTGAATTACTTCGGGACTTTGACAGGCTATGGCTACAATGTTATGCTCGCTGCCGCAAAAAGAGAAGGAAAGAAAGTGCATCCTTGGCCCATCTTCGGAGCGATGAGGATATATGCAGGCGGCGAAGCAGAGGAGAGCCCTGGCAACAAGCTGACAAACAAGATCGCCTCACTATCTCTTGGCAATAGGACAAGCGCCAAGATAGAGGATATTTTTGATGAGCCTACAAGGGAGAGGTTTGAAGGAATATGATGACACTCAGGACGTGCCCGGTGCATGACACGATAAGGTGCGAACTTCCTCAGAGCAATTGCAATAAGACGGGCAGAGACTGCATGGCCGATCTTATGAATGGCCTAGAGAAAGATCCAGAATATGGCGAAGACCGCATCAATGCGTTCAAGGTCGACTGCGACAACAGGGGCTACACGATAAACAGCATTGAGGCAGACATATTAAGGCTTAACATAATGGATGCTGAAGTGAGCAATATAGAAGGGAAGGTCACAAGCCTCGCCGAGCTAAGGAAGCAATATGGTGCGATAATGCCATTGATTGTTGACTTTGATGTCAGCAAATTTTCGCCTTATCAAGTAAGAAGCTCTGAATTCAAGAGCAACTGCTCTTTGCTGCACATCGTCAATGTGATAGATGCAAGGAAGCTTCCTGAAAAAGTCTCTGAAATTACCGAGGCAGACCATGGGCATATAAGGCATTTTGTCGCGATGGCGCCTGCTCGCGACCATGAAGGGGAAATGGCCATCAGCAGGGCTTGGTATTGTGAGAGGCCTATTGAATACAGGGTGAAGCCGAACCCTGAGCTTTTTGACGATGAAAAGCTGCGCGAAAAAGTTGTTAATTTGGGCCTTGAGGAAGTTGTGTTGAGAGGCACAGCAGACTGCTTCCTGCAGATGGGACCGATAGCGATATGCTTCGACTACAAAAGGAGGTTCTCCTCTTTTTTCCTGGAGCATGAGATAATGATGCAGCAGATGAGCTATGTCTTCGGCCTGCTGCAGAAGCTTGAGGAACAAGGCGATAAGAGATTTGACAAGGCGATGCTTGTCACGGCGAAGACAAGCAGGAATGCGCACTATGGCGAAAGGAGCGTCCCAGAATTCACGATAACAGCGATATTTGACTTACATGGGGCCGAGAGGCGGGAGCTTGACATGGAGATGCTGTATCTTGCGACCATCAAGAAAGAGATGATGACCGGCAGGAATTTCATGGATGAGAAAGAGCTGAGGATGACCAATACCGGCATGCCTAGATTCAGCTGCGACTCACTTGTGCAGACAGAGCCTGTGCAGCCTTGCTTCCAGCTCTCCAAATGCAACATAGCTTATGGCCTGATGAAAAAAGGCATTGATATAACAGATTATTTCGGCAACGGGGTGAAGATATGAGCGAAGGATTAGTGGATATCTTATTGACGTTTGACATAGACAAGACATTGAGCCCGAACCATGCGATATCAAATCCTATTTTCAGGGAAGTATTGGCGAAAGAAGGCGGAAAAAAGGCCATGATAGAATTTTTCGGCGACACTAGCCTGTATGGGCAGAAATTTGATTCTGTGGATGACATGTGGGTCAATATCATTGATCATTGGCGCAAAGAGAAAGGCACAAAGCAGAGGAATGCCATACACTTGGAGCTTTTGATCTGGCTGGAGCAGCAAGGCTTAGTTGACCTAAGCCCTGAAAGCTTAAGGCGATATGGCAAAGACAATCCTTATTACCCTGGCGTCCAAGATTTCTTTTACAGCCTCCATGATGAATTCAAGGGAAAGGCAAATCTCCATATTGTCGCGCTCTCTCTCGGCGTCGAGGAGATGGCCCGTGGTTCCCTTCTTGGCCAGCTTGAGGAGCAGGGGAAGCTTGAGATAATAGGCTCGAGGTTCCAGTATGGGACAAGGAACGGGAGAAGCGTCATAGTCAGGGCAGACACCATAGAACCGAGCATGAAGGTTGACATCGTGTCGAAGCTGATGAAGGGCAAGGAATATCATCACACAGACAAGGTTTCGCATGATAAGAAGCTCATCAAGAAAGGTAATGTCGTCGGAGTCACAGACTCAAAGACTGATGCATCATTCTGCGCGTTCATCAGGGATGAAGGCGGCATCGTGTTTATGGTTTATGACACGCCGCAGATGTTCGGCAAGCTGAAAGAGGACATGGCTGGCCGCTATCACTACCTTGTGCCAGCTGATTACAGGAAAGGGTTTGAGCTTGACAGGCATCTGAAAAATGAAGTTTACAGGATGATAACCATGACAGGGATGAAGTGATAAGGTTTATAAAACGAAAAGCTCTTCTCAGGCTAAAAGAGGTTCTTAGATAATTTAAGGTGATTTCATGGCAGACGGTTTAGTTGCGATAATCGGAGGCAGCGGGATAAAGGACAGCCCTATAACGAAAGACTTAGAATGGAATATGCTCCACACCCATTTCAGCAATGGTTATGGAGACGGCGATGTCAACTACCAGCAGGATCCAAAGACTGGCATGATTTTCATACCGAGGCACGGCACTGATGAGACAACAAGATACGGGCCTTCAACAACACAATATGGCGCCAATATTGTGGCCGCGAAAAAGCTCGGC
>JAGVOV010000131.1 GCA_020052545.1 archaeon
CTTCGAAGGGGCAAATATAGTCTTATACACGAAAGACAAAGAGTTCTTCCTGAATAATGAGGGCTACATAAGGAAGGCTGTTGATGCGATAAAGAAAAGGGTAGAGCTGAGGCCCGATCCAAGCATATGCATGGAGCAGGAGAAGGCAAGGGAGATAATCAAGAGCATCATGCCGGAAGAGGCGAAAGCCGACAGCATCATCTTTGACCCGAGAAGGTCGATCGCAATAATAGAGAGCGAGAAGCCCGGCATCGCCATAGGCAAGCAGGGAAATCTGCTCCATGAGATAAGAGAAAAGACATTCTGGGTGCCGGTCATAAGGAGGACTCCTGCCATAAGGAGCGAGATAATAGAGACGATAAGAGGCGTGTTGTATCAACATTCTGATGAGAGAAGGAAATTCCTGAACGAAGTCGGCCACAGGATATATGACGGCTGGATCAGAGGCAAGAAAGAGGAATGGGTGAGAATAACTTATCTTGGCTCCGGAAGGCAAGTAGGAAGGAGCTGCATACTGCTCCAGACGCCTGAATCAAGGATATTGCTTGATTGCGGCATCGATCCTGCAAATGACCAGGAGCCTTACCCCCATCTTGAAGTTCCAGAATTCAAATTAAGCGAGCTTGATGCGGTGATAATAAGCCACGCTCACCTAGATCATACAGGCTTCCTGCCGTATCTTTTCAAGCTTGGTTACAGAGGCCCGGTATACTGCACGCCCCCGACAAGAGATATCATGTCATTGCTGCAGCTTGACCTCGTCAAGATCCAGAGGAATGAAGGGCATGAGCCCATCTACTCTAGCGAAGAGATCAGGGAGGTTGTCAAGCACACGATCACGCTCGATTATGAGGAAGTGACTGATGTGACGCCTGATATCAGGATAACATTCTACAACGCAGGCCATATCGTCGGCAGCGCGATGGTGCATATCCATATAGGCAACGGCCTGCATAACCTCGTCTACAGCGCAGACATCAAGTATGGCAGGACAAAACTGCTCGATCCCACAATAACGAAATTTCCCAGGATTGAGACATTGATGATAGAAAGCACTTATGGTGGCAAAGACAACACGCCGCCAAGCAGGGAAAGCGATGAGGAGAGAGTGGCAAATATCATAGTGAACACGATTAACAGAGGAGGCAAAGTGCTTGTCCCTACACTTGGCGTAGGAAGAAGCCAGGAGATAATGGTGATAGTAGAAGAGCTTGTGAGGAAAGGAGCCCTGCCGGCTGACATAAAATTCTTCATCGATGGCATGGTGTGGGATATAACCGCAATCCACACTGCTTATCCAGAATACTTAAACAAAAATGTGAGAAACCAGATATTCCACAAGGACGAGAATCCTTTCCTGGCGCCAATATTCACAAGGGTCGGCAGCCAGAAAGAAAGGATGCAGATTCTGGAAGAGATGGGCCCCTGCGTCGTTGTCGCGACATCAGGAATGATGACTGGCGGGCCAAGTGTGGAATATTTCAAGTATCTTGCTGACAATCCGAAGAACAGCCTCATCTTTGTGTCATACCAGGGTGAAGGCAGCCTGGGAAGAAGGATCCAGAGAGGAGAGAAAGAGATCATATTCAAGTCGGGCCAGAAGCAGCAAGTCGTGATAGTGAACATGGAGCTGCATACGATAGAATCTTTCACCGGCCACAGCACAAGGAAAGAATTAATGAACTATGTCTACAAATGCATGCCAAGGCCGAAGAAAGTGATAATGAACCATGGCGAGGCTTCGCGCTGCCTTGATTTCGCGAGCTCTGTCCACAAGATATACCACATAGAGACTGCAGCCCCAAGAAACCTTGAGACCATCAGGCTGAGATAAGATTTCTTATCCATTAAGCTTATAAATCTGTGATTCTACATCCGGCATATGGCTAAAATAATCATTCTTGGAGCAGGATTTGGCGGCCTTGATGCTGCGCTGATGCTCAGGAAGAAAGTAAAGGACGAGATCTTTGTCATAGACCGGAGCAAGTTCCACAATTTCATACCCTCTCTTGATGAGGTTGTGGCGAAGAATGTGAAGCAGGAGAAGCTGCAGATAAATTTAGAGAAGCTTTTCCTCAAAAAGACAGATTTCATGCAGGATGAGATAGTGAGGATAGACACAGAGAGGAAAGTCGTCGTCACAAAGACAAACACGCTGCATTATGACGCTTTGCTTGTCGCTCTAGGAAGCGAGCCTGATTTCATCGATAATTTCCAGGAGAACAGCATAGCTTTCAAGACGATGGCTGACGCTACAAGGATCGCAGAGGATTTCGAGAAGCTCTTTGACAGGGATTCTGCAGCAATCATGATAATAGGCGCAGGCTCCACAGGGGCCGAATTGGCATGCACCATGATGGAGAGGAAAGAGAAGCTCTGCAAGAAAAAAGGCAAAAAGCCCGAGAACTTCAAGATAACATTAGTGGAGAAACGGGAGAGGGTGCTGCATAGGCTTCCTGAGCAGGTGGCGCAGGTTGCTGAAGGATATATAAAAGAGATGAAAGTTGAGATTATGCTGAATGAGGAGGCAGTGTCCTCAGAAAAAGGCAAGATTATGTTGAAGAGCGGCAAAACCATGGAGAGCGACATGATAATATGGTGCGCAGGCATCAAGTCAAGTATTTTGATAAGTGAGAGCAATCTGCCGATGGAGAAAGGGAGCTTAAAGGTCAACAAGTTCCTACAGGCTGAAGGCTTTGAGGACATCTTCGCTGTCGGAGACTGCATGAGATTCATCGAAGATGGGCAGGAAATATCATGGACTGCCATCAATGCGACCCAGCAGGCGGAAGTGGTAGCAGAGAACATAGCCTTTTTCCTGACCAAGAAGCCATTGACAGAATACAGGCCAAAGAAGAATCCGATATTGTTGAAGCTGGGAAGGAACAATGGCATCTTCTGGAACCATGAGAAGATGACTCGCGGCTACTATGCCGCGAAGCTGAAGAAATTTGTGGAAAAATATCATATCTTCACGAGGAAGCACGGCAAGATGATGAAGCTGCTGTATTGATTTCTAGAAATTGACGGCCGCTTTTGATGCGACGAACTCTTCCCTGGCCAGCTTGCTCTCAAGAGAGTGAAGTATCTCTTCGGTCTTTGTATAATAGCCGACAATGATTGCCTGAAGCGGGATTTTCCTGTCTAACGCATCCTGTATCTCTTTTGGCAGTGAAAGCTTGATTTCTCCCAGATCCTCAGCAGTCAGCTTGAAGAATCCAGAGTCGCTAAGCTTATTCAGCACATTCTCCTTGAATTTAGTAAGCCTTTCATGGAGCCTGTACATAAGGATAAAGTCTATCTTATAGATCTCTTCCATCTGCTCCTGCTCCTTCTTAGCCGCCTCTACAAGCTGGGTGTATTTTTTTTCCAGATTGACAAGCTCATCCCTGAAAGTCTCTATAAGCTTCCCCTGCTGTATCGTGTCCCTCTTGGCCATAATATCAGAGAATTCCTTCCTCAGCTTTGGAAGGTGCTCATTGATGTATTTTTCATATTCATCCCTGGCAAAAAAATCTCCTATCATCTTTCTTGTGGCGAGCTTCAATTGCCTCGTCATCCTCTCACTTGAGTAAGCTGAGAATCCCATCAGCATGTTTCCTCTCTCCTGCATCTCCATGTTCCACATCTTCCTTCTCTTCATCAAGAATGCATGCATATCAGACTCTTGGCCTTTCAATCTTTCCTCATCAGTCCTGAATCTTTCCACCTCATCCTTGACTTTTGCCAGCCCAAGAATCTCCCTTATCAGGTTGAGCTCGGCCTCCGAGTTTGTCACTATGGTATGGATCTGTTGCAGGCATCTGTATATTTCAATATCGGCATCATGACCCACTTCATAAAGGTGCTCGCCTTCCTCCTGGGAAAGGTGCAAAATCTCAGATAATTGGCTGAAGACTGCGGGAGCATTTAATTTGTCGATATTACCTTTAACACCCTTTTCCTCATAAGCAAACTTTTTCTCATCAGCTATGAGGAGCTTATCTACTTTGTACATCAGCCTGCCCACTCCTGCTTGGCTTCTAATGCTATAAAGTCCAAATATCGGCATATCCTTGTCTCCTCACTTATTGTATTTAAACTTTATGCTTTGGCCAGGAACTTCTCGAAGTCCTCCCTTTCTCCATCTATATACTCAAGATACTGCATTATCGAATCGAGCTTCTTCTGCACTTCCTTGAGCTTCAGCATCAATGAATCAAGCTTTGCTCTTGGATCATCCTTCCTTTCCTTAGCATTCTTTACATCAAGCAGCCTGATTATGTTCAGGATATCGCTTGTCAGGGCCTCTTCTGAAAGCATGACTTTGAATTCTTTGAGGTCATGGAGCAATATTGTCACCTTGTTCTCGATGCTTATTATCTGCTCTGTGCCA
>JAGVOV010000007.1 GCA_020052545.1 archaeon
ATTAAGGCCTTTTACAAGCTTTATAGCTGGGTGATACTATGGTTTTTGAAACAATAATAATAGTTGTAGTGGTGCTTTATGTGCTATCTTCCATAAAGGTCATTGACCAGTATGAGAAAGGGGTTGTTTTAACGTTTGGTAAGTTTACTGGTGTAAGAGAACCGGGTTTAAGGTTAGTTTTTCCTATATTCCAGAGAATGATAAAAATTGATATGAGGGTTAGGACGATTGATATTGAAAAGCAACAAGTTATGACTAAAGATAATGTTCCTGTTGCTGCCAATGGGGTAGTATTCTTCAAGGTATCGAAAGTTGAGGATGCTGTCATCAAGGTCCAGGATTATGAATATGCGATCTCCCAATATGCCCAGACGGCATTGAGGGATGTCATGGGCGGCATGACGCTTGACACTGTGCTCAGCGAGAGGCAGAAGATAGGGGATGAGATAAGGAAAGTCGTAGATAAAGAGACAGACCAATGGGGCCTTGATGTCCAGGTGATAAAGCTGCAGGATATTGAAGTTCCTGACGACCTGAAGAGGATAATGAGCAGGCAGGCAGCTGCAGAAAGGGAGAAGAGAGCTGTAATAATAAAATCTGAGGGAGACAGGGACGCGGCAAAGAACCTTGCGCAGGCTGCAAAAGTTATGGCAACCGCCAAGGGAGCGATGCAGTTGAGGACATTGCAGACGCTTGATGGCTTAGGTCCGACCGCCTCAAACACTGTCGTCATGGCATTGCCGGTCGAAGTGATGGAGATGTTCAATAAAATCGCAAAGAAGAAGTAATTTCTTCTTCATTTTTTTATTAAATTTCTAAAAGGTTGCACGGTTCTAAGTTTTTTACTGGCATTATTTATGAATACATCGTTTTGTTTTATGATTTTCACAGAAAGCTTCCGCTTAACGGACACAAAGAGCTAAGAAGGTGGCTAGGTGCTTGCGAGGCAAGGAGAGATGAGTCACACTAATATTTATGATTTATGGCAGGGTGGCTGAGTCCGGCTAAAGGCGCTGGACTTAAGATCCAGTAGGTGCTTGCGAGGCGCCTCGCGGGTTCAAATCTATACGGGTAAAAATCCCGTCCCTGCCGACCCATATTTACAATTCCTTGATTATGGCCCTGATAAGCTGATAGCTCTTTCCGACTGACTGAATTTCAACCTTCTCGCTCGGGCTATGCGGCCCCACAATCTTCGGGCCCAGAGAGATTATCTCCATGCCAGGGTAAAATCCATTTAGCGGTCCACATTCGAGGCCCGCATGGACTGCTTCCACTTTCTTTTCAGAACCAAAGACTGTCTTTGCATTGCTTAACGCAAGGTCCAGCAATCTGTAATTGTCCTTTGGCTGCCAACCAGCATAGCGGCCGACCACTTCAAAGGCAAAATTGTTCGACTCAAAGGCGGTTCTTACAAGATTTAAAGCAACTTGCTCCCTATAATCATTTGAGGATCTCAGCATACCTTCCATGATGACACCATCCTTGGTGGTGTGGATTATGCCAATATTATTTGAGGTCTCGACTAACGCATACTTGCTTGTCTCCAAGAACAATACGCCGCTGTGGACCAAGGAAAGCGCATTTATCACATTCCTTGGGTTTGATGTGGTCAGCACTGAATCCAGCTCAAATGGCTTGGCATTGAGATTGGCGTCATTATAATGCTTGGCAACCCCCATGACATCTTCCAAACCATTGTTGTAGAAAAGATTCTGGCTCACTGCTGCGACACAGTCTCTTGGGATGCCATTCATCTTTGTGCCGCCGTTGATGTTCAAGATTGTATCTATGGGGTTGTCTCTCCTTTTGCTAAGCAGATAGCCCATGAGATTTATAGGATTGCCTCTTGCGGTCTCGTGTATCTGGACCCCAGAATGGCCGCCGGGAAAATTGTTTAGCGTTATCTCCACCAGGCCATTGCCTTTAGCTTCTGTGACACCCGGCAAAGTAGCTTTCCATCTCAATGAGGAAGCGCAGCCTACAAATATCACATCGCCCTCTTCAGAATCTAGATTTATCATGTAATTTGCCTTCAGCGGCAGTTTCAAGGCTAAAGCTCCATTCAATCCTGTCTCTTCATCAACTGTAAATAGCAGCTCTAGGTTTGGATGCTGGGCATCTTTTGAGGTCATCAGGGCAAGCTGCATCGCAACGCCGATGCCATTATCTGCTCCCAATGTGGTCTCTCTTGCCTTGACCCATTCACCATCAACATAAGGCCTTACTGGATCCTTGCTGAAATCGTGGGTTGATTCTTTCTCTTTATCAGCCACCATATCAACATGAGACTGCAGCATCACGGTCTTGTCGCTTCCGTTCGTGGAAGGCTTGAAGACAACGATGTTATTAGCACCGTCAATCTCATATTTGAGCCCAAGAAGTTCGGCCCTTGCTTTTATATAGCCGATTATCTCTCCTTCATTCTTGGATCCCCTAGGGATGTTAGAGATCTTCTGGAATTCTTCCCAAACCGGCATTGCGTCCTGTCCTACAATAGTTGAGATTTCGTCAAGAAAATTTGTATTTGCCATTTTTCGGAGAATGGCTATTGCTCTTTTAAAGATTTCTACTTTTGAATAGTTAATATATTATTGCCGCTAATTATAAATACTGCAATAAAATCTGGCTTAGTATGCAATACAAACAGGCCATTGTTGTCAGGGCTGATTTGAAGCTGCCCAAAGGCAAGCTTGCGGCCCAGGTCGCGCATGCTTCTGTCGATGCTGCCACAAAGACAGAAAGGAAGAAATTTGATGCCTGGAAACAGCAGGGACAGATGAAAGTTGTCCTGAAGGTTGAGGGTGAAAAGGAATTGAAGAAGCTCATGATAGATGCGAATAACGCTGGCCTTGTCACCTCTCTTATAATAGACGCGGGCCACACAGTTGTGGAGCCTGGCACCGTCACTTGCTTAGGCATAGGCCCGGACAGTGAAGAGAATATAAATGCCATTGTCGGAAAGCTGAAGCTGTTATAGTGTCTATTTTCTATATCGATTTCGTCCTGGATTGGTTGTGAAAATATTTACTACTTCATTATAATATAAAAGTGTAGTTACCAAAAAGTATAAATAGAAGTTAACTCTAATCGGATGATAAAGATATATTAATATTCCATCGAGGTGGGTTGAATGAACAGAGTGACAGGAATTTTAATCGCGATTTTTGCAGTTTTGATTGTTGGGTGCGTGACACAGGCGCCAACGCTGGTTGATAACAACACCGTTACAGTGCCGACAACAGTCATAGTGCAGCCTGTCGAGACAACGACTTTGCCCACCACCACTGTCCTCATAGAGGCAGAGCAGCCAAAAGGCGACGTAAGAGAATATCTGGAAGGCGGTGTCGTTTCATTGAATGATATCAAGGCGAAAGACCCAGACAGCGGCGATAAGATAATGTATTTCTATGAAAAGCCGTTTGACGCTGAAGGCAAATGGCAGACAAATGTTGGAGATGCGGGGACTTACAAGACGAAGATAGTTGCCTCTGACGGGACTCTGAATGCCACAAAGGAACTTACAATCGTTATAAAGCCACTGAACAGGGCGCCAGTGATGGACTTCACCAAGGAAATAAATGCCAAAGAGGGCGACACTGTAGAGTTAAGCCCGAAAGTCACAGATCCAGACGGCGATCAAGTTGTTGTGAGCTACAAGGGCTGGATGGCATCAAGCAGCTACAAGACAGGCTTTGATGATGCTGGGAGTTATGATGTACAGATACTTGCGAGCGATGGAAAGGCAGTCACTATATTTAATGTGAAGGTGAATGTGGCCAATGTCAACAGGCCGCCGGTGCTCGAGCCGGTTAATTATGATGTGATTGTCAAAGAGGGTGAGAAAGTTAGCCTGAGCGCGAAGGCGGCAGATGCTGACAATGATTCTTTGACCATAACGTTCAGCAAGCCTCTTGAGTCTGATGGCACATGGCAGACAAAAGTAGGGGATGCAGGGATTTATAATGTTAATATAACGGCAAACGACGGCAAAGACACTGCAACAGAATCAGCTAAGGTTGTTGTGGAAGCTTTGAACAACAAGCCGAAGATAGATGCTCCTGACACATTGAATGCCAAGGAGGGCGACTCAGTCCATATAGAAGCCAAGACGAGCGACGCTGATGGTGACAAGGTCACAGTCAGCTTCTCTGGATGGATGACAAGCGCCGACTATGTGACAAATTACGATGATGCTGGAAGCTATACGGTGACAGTCTCTGCCTCAGACGGCAAAGACACCGTGACAAAAGATGTCAAGGTCATTGTAGAGAACGTCAACAGGAAGCCGGTGCTCAGCGTAAGTCCTGATGTGAAGGTTACTGAGGGTAATCCTGTTGAGGTTACAGCAACAGCCACAGATGCTGACAATGATGCTGTGAAGATAACATTCTCCACGCCATTAGGCAGTGATGGGAAATGGCAGACAAAGATCGGAGATGCTGGCAGCTACAATGTGGTTGTCACTGCAGATGACGGCACCGACAGGGTGAGCAAGACAGTCTCTGTGGTTGTAGATCCTATCAACCACGCACCTGTGCTCGATAAGATAGCTGATATAACAGCCTACGAGACAGACACTGTCAAGATTGTGCCGGAAGCCTCAGATGCTGATAATGATCCACTGACTTTCGTATACTCTGGTTGGATGAATTCCGATACGAAAGCAACCACATACGGCGACGCGGGCGATTACACAGTCAAAGTGTCTGTGAGCGACGGCAAGACAAGCACGAGCCAGGATGTCAAGGTAAGCGTGCTGCACAAGAATAGGTCGCCATTGTTCGGCTAAAAGTCGTCTAGGCTTTTTTGTTTTTTATCTGACTTTTTTCTATCTATCTTTCTCATCAGCTCTTGG
>JAGVOV010000106.1 GCA_020052545.1 archaeon
CGCCTGATACAGCTCTACAGCAATGTGACGCGCTGCCTTTCATCGCCATTGTCCGGCGACGCAAGAATCATGTATGCCCAAGTCAAGAAAGGCATGGAGAAGAAGTTTGAGCAGGAGATGAAGCGCTATAGCTATGCCTGTGATGTCTACAAGAGCAAGAGCATCACGAAATGGTTCGGCCTCTCGAAGCCGAGCAAAGAATATCTGAAGAGGATTGGCAACTACACAATAATAATGAAAAAGAATTACACTATGATGGATTTCATGCCTGATGAAGAAAGGCATTTTTCAAAGGGCAATCATAGCGGCCTGAGCAAGGAAGAGATGCTCGTGCCTTTGGTTGTGATAAGGACTAAGTAAAATATATAAACACTCAGCCAAGCCTCTACCATGTTGCCGCGGTGGGACAAGCGTGCTCAGATTCTTGCGAAGAATCTGGTAAGAAGCGTGCTGTTTCGCTGCTGCTCAACAACACATGCCGCGGTGGGACAACCTGGTACTCCGCCGGCCTTGAGTGACGGCAAGCTCCGCTTGCGAGGTTTTGTCGCCAAAACAGCCGGTTGCCAAAAGCTTTCCCTGTTCAAATCAGGGCCGCGGCGTATTTGTGGGATTAAAAATCCCACTTATGCTCCTCTTTTTTACCAGATTCCCAAGATGACGAAGTCATCTGGGCGCCGGAAACTCTGTTTCCTTGCGTTTGAAAAAATCTAGTGAGGATCAGGGCAGCGGTGTTTTTTAATATTCGAGTTTGAAATGAAAAAGGAAAGGATCCTGGCGATTGGCCTGATTTTCATTATTTCTTCCTTGACAATTTCATGTACCAACGAAAAATACCTTGAAAAAATAGGAAATGTTACTGTTTACGACAGGGAAAAGGCATACCAAGGTTATAACCTCTATCAAGTATCGACCACAAACAAGGCTGCGCTCATCGACATGCAGGGCAGGGTGCTGCATTATTGGACGATAGAAGGCCCAAAGGTAAATTTAAGCGTAAGCACGGCGACCATTCATATCTGGCCTTCAGATGAAGGGAAGCTACTTTTTATAATCCTTGGTTTTGGGTTTGGAGAGGTAGAATGGAATTCCTCAAGAATCTTCTTTAAGAATGTTAGTGCACACCACGATATTAGGCTTCTGGACAACAAAACTATTATGTTGTTAACTTCTAAGGAAAGGGTGGTGCAGGATGGAGAACTCAATGTTCCAGTAAAAGACGATTTCCTGACTTTTTCCGACAGATACGGAAAAATATCAGATTCAGTGTCACTTATTGACATAATCAGCAAAAAGATTCCTCTTCATGATCTACTGAATTTCTCTGGTAAATATTATAGTAGGGCAAAGCCCCCTCTTGATGTTTTGCATATCAACAAGGCGATGGCTCTCGAGCGTGATTACAGCAGCCTTCTCAAGAAAGGCCGCATCCTTTTCTCCGCCAGAAACTTTCACATGATCGGCCTCATAGACAGGCAGAATTGGACCCTTGTCTGGAGCTGGGGTCATGAATACTTGGACGGCCAGCACAGCCCGGAGCCTCTTGAGAACGGGCATATCCTCATATTTGATGATGGCATAAAGTTCAGGAATTATTCAAGAGTCATCGAGATGGACCCGGAAACGGGGAAAATTGTGTGGAATTACACGTCTGAGCCAAAAAAGGATTTTCATTCTTACATAATGGGATGGGTGCAGAAACTGCCCAACGGCAATATCCTTGTCACAGAAGCGAAAAAAGGCCGTGTTTTTGAGCTAGATAAGGACAAAAAGATAGTCTGGGAATATTACACGCCAATAAACAATAAAACAGGGAACAATTCCGACGTCTACCGGATGACGAGGATAAGCAAAGAGGAAGCACAAAAATTTGGCTTTAGGATATAGAAAACTATTTTAACAGGGGAATAAATTATTTTTGGATGGAAGAATCTGACGAGTTCAGCTCCATTTTGCTGGGACTTGAAGAAGGATATGAAGCTTATCTCAAGCAGACGAGCAATCCAGTCACTTTCGAGAAATATGTGGAGATCTATTTCTTGCGCGAGAACACCGACAAGCTTGAGGAATTGAGAGGCATGCTTGAGGAGAAATCAGATGAGCTCAAAACGCTTCTTGCAGAGAATTTTGACGGCCTGAGGGAAAGCCTCGAAAGGATAGGCAACATAACCAATCAGAAATAAACTGGAAATATTTATAAGTGCACAGAATTCTAGTATCCTGATGGGTTATTTTGTCGGGACTGACATTGTCAAAATATCTAGGATAAAGCAGCTTGATGAGAATTCTCTGAGGAAAATCTTTCACGCCTCTGAGCTGAAGAGCACAAAGCCGGAAAGCCTGGCCGGGATCCTGGCAGCGAAAGAGTCCATAATAAAGGCCTGCGGCAAGAAACTTGCCTTTCTTGACATCGAGATAAAGAAAGAGAAGAGCGGAAGGCCGAAGGCTGTTATCAAGGGGATTAAGGTAAAGATAAGCATAAGCCATGACGGAGAATATGCAATAGCTTTCGCATTGGTGGAAAAATGAATCATAAAGGGGACGCTTTCTTCATCAAGAGAGGAAAGCATGCCATAATATTGGTCCATGGCTTCACGGCTTCGACACAGGAGATGGAGGGCCTTGCGAAATTCTTGGCAGGGAAAAATTTCACTGTCATAGTGCCATTGCTGAAGGGCCACAACACCAACGAGAGTGATTTTGCGAAAACAGATTCCGAAGATTATTACAGGAGCGTCCTTGACGCTTATGCAAAAGTCAAAGGCTTTGAGAGCGTGGATGTCATAGGCCTGTCATTCGGCGCTACATTAGCGCTTCACCTTGCTACAGAAAAGAAGATCAGGAAGATTGTCGCCTTGGCGCCGGCAATAATCTACAGCAGCCGAATCCTCAAATTTGTCGGATTGATAAAAAGATTCATCAGGAAAGTCCCTAAGGCAAAGAAGAAAGTCCCAGGCACGAAGATATATTCCCCATGGGACCTCTACAAGCCGGAGGCGATCAAGAGAAGGAGGGCGTATGACTTTGTGCTCCTTGAGCAGCTGCATGATTCGACATTATTCGTGAAGAAAGTAAAAAATGAGCTTGGAAAGATAAAGAATCCTATACTCATTATGCATTCCAAGAAAGATTCTACGACAAAGCCGGAAGGCTCAGAGCTTCTCTTCAAAAAAGTCTTCTCAAAGCAGAAGAAGCTCATCTTCCTTGAGAAGAGCGGCCACATCATAACTGAAGACTTTGAGGCAGACAGGGTAAAGAGAGAAACACTAAGGTTTTTGAAATGAACACTTTGCAGGACTTATTGAAAAGAATGGACGGAAGGGAAGGCATCGCCATAATAAACAGGGGCGAGTTCAGGAGGACTGCTTACACTTACAAAGAGCTCAATTCTCTTGTATTGAAGACATGCTCTTTGCTTGACAGCCTAAAAATTAAGAAAGGCGACAAGGTCCTGATCTGGAGCTATAACTCTGCAGAATGGTGCTCCCTCTTCCTCGCCTGCGCCGTGAAAGGCATCATAATTGTGCCC
>JAGVOV010000168.1 GCA_020052545.1 archaeon
CTGGCGCGGATGTGATGAGGCCAGGCATGAAGGAGATGGAGGATTTTGCCAAAGGCGAGATAATCTCCATAGTTGACATCAACAACAAGAAACCTCTTGCAGTCGGCATGGCATTGTTCTCAAGCGAGGAGATAAAATTGATGCAGGGCGGCAAAGCTGTCAAGAATCTGCATTATGTTGGCGATAAGATATGGGGCTTTGCTTAATAGTCACTTTTTAGTAGTTAAATAACGAAAGCTTTTTAAATGAAAAACACATTCTGTCGACTATGGCGAAGCAGAAAGATTTAGAGGCAAGGCTAGCTGACAAAAATGGATTCCTCAATTCTCAGCTAGTCGACAACTCGTTCTTGATGCTCTATGAGGTAGTGAGGGCAGGCAAGGCCACGACTCAAGAGAATATCGCGACACAGCTCATCTACGCATTCTATGGGCTGTCTTTCAAGAACAACAAAAAGGATTATCTGTCAAACAAGATTGCGCTGCCCATGATAGCACCTGGCTCCAGACCAGATTCAAGGATCTCAGATGTCACGGCGCAGACAGAGAAGATAGATGCTGTGCAGCATTTCAAGAATATTTTTGATAATAAGCACCTTTTTGTGATGCTGAAGTCAGAGGAGAAGGACTTGATCAACCGTGTCCTGTGCGCAGATTCTCATGCAGCATTCAGATATGCGCAAAGGGTCCATAATGAATCGGGCGCGATGAGGAGCATCGAGAATTCATATTTCGTGCATAACTTGAGGATGGGCGCATTCGCCAAGCTAGCGTCAGAAGTTTTTGGCCTTAACCTCTCTAAGCTTTATTACGACGCAATCTCGCTCCATGATGTCCCAGAACAGCTGCGCGATTCAAGGAAAGAGCATCTGCATTCAGTTATCGAGGCATACCATACATTGAGGCCGCTTGACAGGAAATTCTTCCAGTTCTTGAACATAAGCATAGGAGAAGGAAAGAATTTCATCGGCAAGAGCATAAAAGAGCAGATAAAGCCGGAGATGATTGTGCAGGCTGCAAGGTATGTCATGAATTCTGGCCTGTTGGATTCAGTATCTAAGGAAGATGTGGATTCAATAATACAATCGATGCAAGAGCAGCCCGAGATGATCGAGATATACAGCCTTTATGGAGAGAGGCTTGACAATCAAGGAAGGTTCATGCAGGATTCTGTCGAAGCACTGAGCAGGAGGATAGGCGAGCCTTACAGGAATTACGCGCACAGGATCAAGAAACTTACGGTTGAATCGTATAACGGCGAGAAAGGGGACATAGCCAGGAAGCACTATGACCTTCTCTTGGTCACCAAGCTTGTTGACGGGATTGACAACACGATAACATGCTTCGGCGAGCCATGGGAGCAGCTTGAGAAGAGGATACACAAGACTGCAGACCTGATAAAAGATGTTGCGCTGCTGCAGAGAGGCATAAAGGAGAAGAACAGGACAATAGAGGCGTTCAGCTGCATACTTGTTGAGTCTGGGCTTCTGGCATGCGAAGCTTATCTTAGCACTCTCGACAAGCTTGGTAATGTGAATTATATGACGATGAACAACTACAATGAGCTCAGCAGCAACTATGGGAGACTCAAAGATGTGCTTTTAAGTCTTAAAGATGACCTTTCAAGATCTGGCATGGATTATGAAAGATATTCAGGGGTACTGGAACCATTGAAGGACGCTAAAGGGATGGTGATAAAGCCACATTCCAAGGATTATGTGACCGTGCTTAGGCAACAGATAAAATGACAGGCGAAAATATCGTAGCGGAATTTGAAACTGCCTCAAACCAAGTCAGCGCGCTGGTAAATGAAGTTTTTGATAGGATAAAAGACGGCAAGATCTTCATGCTGGGACAGGCAGAGAGAGACATTTTCGGCTCAGAGGGCAAAAACATGGATATCGAGCAGAGAGTGGCTGTCCTTTACGAGAAAGTCTCAGATCCAAGAAAAGTGCCTATGACCAAGGCAATGAAAGATATGAAGATGGCGCTTGATGGGGTGAAGGATGGAAGCCTGATCTGTTATGAGCAAGCTTTCTCTTCAGTCTCCAATAACCTTTCTGAGATGGTCAGGAAACGATTCACCCAGATAACCCATTGGGAGGAGAAGCTCGAGGATTACGTGCAGCAAGTCTTGGATGCTGAAGGATCCGGAATGACAATAGATGAGGCAGCCATAACCAGGGACGGGACAAAGGTGACATATGATTTCAGCCATGTGTCGGAAAGAATATTGAGGATAGAGACCAGGCTGAAATCAATGGAGAGCCTTGTAGGGAAGATGGGTATGAGATACTTCCAGGACAGGACATTGAATGACATACTCGGCATAAAGATGGTGATGAAAGGGAAGAAGACACCAAATATCTATTTCCATCAGATGGCAAGATCAGGCCATCAGGAGATCTTTGACAAGATCGATTATATAATAAATAATCTTCAGGAGACAACAAATGTCCCGAGCGAAGCCGCTGTCAGACTTACGAGCTTCTTGAGGTTCTATCTGAGCTCAAGCAAGGATATGGGCAATTTCGGGCCTGCAGCCCTTATGAGCGCAAACCTTGAGAGCCTGAAGGGCAGGTTCCTCGAGAGCCTGAAAGGCAAGGAAGCAGGCCAGCTTTTCTCTGTGCTCCAGGATGTATACCAGACAGTATTTGAGGATTACACAAAGCTTGAGAGGTTGAGGACGAAGCAGATGAAGATATCAGACCTTCTCGGGAGCAGGCATGCCCAGGCCAGCGAGAAGAACCTGGGAGATAATATCGACGCCTGCTACTTGTTTGCGCTCAACTTCATGACCCAGGAAGCTGAGCAGATCATAAACCTGAACACATCAAATTATAGGCTGAAGCTGCCTGAACTCCATGGCTTCAATGTGGAAGTGGCTGCGCAGAATTACATCCAAAAGGGGAAGATGATCAGCGCAAGGATAATGAAGGTGACAAGCGATGAGAGGAAAAAGCTTGCCAACCTCTCTGGAAGGAGGTTTGATGAGCATCTTAGCGCTTGCCTGAAAGCAGAGACAAAAGCCGCTGAGACATTTTACAAACATCTTGGCTTCCATCCATTCAGGATCAAGGAAGGCACGTTCACTGCGCAGCTGGCGACTAATTACGGGGACCAGAACAACCAGGACCACATAAAGCTGCTTGACCGTAACATAATCGTGGATTTCATGTCAGGATACAATTTTGCTGAGTTGATAAAAGATTGCCAAGAGATAAGCAACATAATATTGGCGAAAGAAAGGCCGACAGTCAGGGCAGAGAAAGATTCAAGAAGGCCTTACACATTGAAGGAAGTGCAGGAAAGCATAGACTCTGTAGAAAAACTGACAATCAGCACAAAGGGCACTGAATTGTCAGGATGGTTTGTGGAGAACAAGAACCCGTCGGAAAAACTAGACAAGGTGCATCCAAATCTCATCGAGCGCAATCCGGCAGTGGACGATTTCCCGGGCAAGGATTACATCTATAATCCAAAATACGGCACTTTCAGGCAGCTCAAGTTCAAGGTTGCTGGTGGCTTGGAAATCCAGATAGAAACTCCATTAATGGAATTCAATGGCAGGACAGGCGAAGATGAGCATGAAGAATACAAGCTGCGCGGCAGGACCGGCATGCACAAGTCTATCAACAAGGCTTTCGGCAAGCACGCGCAGCTCGCGAAGCAGTTCTATGTCCAGCTGCGCGACTCTGTAAGAACCCATTTCAAGGATGTCATAAATGACAAATATCTTGCCCTGCAAGAAGAAAGTTATGACCAAAAAGATATGGACGACCTGTTGGCATTGTTCGACCGTTTCAAAAGCCAGTATTATGAGATTGATTCAAGCAGGGGAGAGGAAAGATACAAGAAGGCGTTCGGCGACGACATGGGCTTAGAGAGGGCATTGACAAAAAGATCAATGGCAGATTATGAAGAGCTCACCGCAAGGATAACCAATCTGCCGCAATTCTGCATAAATACTGGCAATTATTCACAGGAATCGCTTGAGAAAGCTAAGGAGATTAGAAAATATTTATCCTCAAAAGGCTTCATCTGCCTTGATGACCAAGAGCTTGAAGGCGTTGTCTCTGCCTATCAGCTTGAATCAAGATTGGATTATTTTGGGGCTTTGCTCGCCGACAAGCCTCAGGATGAGCCTATCGATCGTGACCATGATGGGCAGATAAGGAGGCTTATCGCATCTGGCTTGATCAATTATATCCTCTCAGAAAAAGCCAACATCCCAGGGACTGTGCTGCCGGAATCTTTCGGGAGAGAACTGGAAAGGCTGGGAAAAGATTTCAATTCATATGCGGAGGCTGAGGAAGGATTTATGCTCCATGAGAGATTGACCAGCAAACATGTAGAGAAGCTATCAAGGAGAGAGACTGTTGTGCATAAGTACATCTCAACCATCTTCAAAGATGATAAAGAACTATTGTCCGGAGTCTCAGGCGCTGTCAACTTGATATTTGAGAGGCTGGCTCATAAAGAGGAATAGGCTTTCATCTTCTGCGCGACAGCCAAAGCCGAGATCTCGGCCCACTTCTTATCTTTCGCTATCGTAACTATAATCCAGTCGCCGTTCTGAAGATTAAACTTCCTGTCAAAATTCTTGAATTCAGCAGGAACAAAATCGCCCGGAGGCATCAGGAGCTCGTGGCTGTAGAAAAATATCAGGCATGCTTCAGCGCCGTTCTTTATGGCTATATCTCTTATCTCAAAGCTCTTCAGCTTCGCCTTTGACTTCCTGACGACTAAAGCGGCCTTGCTGAGGTTCCTGAAATATCTGTTGAGCTTCACCTCGTGGATCTCTATGTTCTTTTTGATGCTTTCATTTATATCCTTGCCCTTCTTCGTCAATGAATGGCCGTGCTTTGTGGAAATTA
>JAGVOV010000005.1 GCA_020052545.1 archaeon
AGAGCTATTGCTTTTGGCAGTGTCACGCTGAACTGCCCATTTTTCGTCTGTCTCAAAAGCACATTGTTCTGATGCAGCCTCACTCTCTGCGCTTTCAGGTTCTCAATTTTTGAAAGAGTGATGGCGCGATTGCTGACAAGCACATTCAGCACATCGCCTTTCTCATATTGCAATGCCGCTACAATCCCTTTTGGAAGTGTCATGTTGTATTGGCCCAGTTTCGTCATTATCAGCTTGATGCTATTCTGTCCCAATCTGCTGCCAGAGAATTCAGGTTTTTTGAATTTCATTTTATATATAAACTCAAGTGTGAATTTATATATAAACTTTACCTTCTCCTCTAGCCGGTGCTATTTGGGAAATTGAACACTATTGCAGTCTTGTCTGCCTCCGGCACTACGCTGATGCCAGAGACATTACCAAGCCTGAATTCTATCAAAGCCTCACCTCCTGCGAATCTTGTTATCTCGGTACTAGGTGGCAAGAATCTTGTTATTTCGGTGCTTGGCGCTACATTGACTGCCACACTCACCTTGACCTTTGCCATAATTTTGTTGATTCCATCGCTTGCCGTGATTGTCATCGTTTCATTTCCTGCCTTGATTCCTTTAAGCACCATGATATCATTGTTCACTGCCGCATCCAGCAGCGTGCTGTTTACGCTATACTTCAGGCCGCTTCCTCCAAAGTATTCAGACAGGTTCAATCCAAAGGAATCATTGACATAGATTGTTATGTCTGGCACTGGTTTGATGAGCACTGGTGCAATATTCTCTATCACAGTTATCTTCCTGATTATCAGCTTGCTCTGGTTCTTGTATCTCAGCATCGCATCTATTGTGTAATTGCCCGCCTTAATCGGTGTGAAGTTCAATCCAGTGATGTTGAATCTGTCAAGGCCATCGCTTGCTGTTATGTTGGAGGTCGCATTAGTTGGTGTAATGTTGAATTTAACAATCTCTCCGACAAAGTACACCTGTCTGTCTGTCGTGAAGTTGAACACGATCTGTGTCAGGTTGTATGTTATGTTCACGCTCACTGTCACGTTCGGCTTGATCAAGCCCTCAAGGCCTTCAAGTATGGTTATCGTGAACACATTGCTTTCAGCAGTCGCGTTCCCGTCAGTGGCAATTATCTTCACAGTCTTGATGTTCGGCTGGATCAGGAGCTTCTGGTCCAATATCTTCAATGGCTCCTTGTCGACAAACACAAGCTGGTAAGTCAGCACAGCGTTCACCAAGCTCCTGAAATGCTCGTCAAGGTTGACCTCAGTGCTCGTGTACCTTGATATCGTTATGTTGTCGAACCTCTTGACAAACACCACAGAGCTGTTTGTCAAAGGTATGGTTGTGGTTGTTAAATTCTGGAGTGCCGTTGTTGTAGTCTGCTGTGAAGTAGTTGTGGTATTTTGTATGACGGTCGTTGCGATCTGTACAGTTGTCTGTGTCGTTATATTCAAAGCCTCAACAACAGTTATGTTCTTGTTCAGTGCTATCGTCTTATTCTCGAACACACCTATCACACGTATTGTGTAAGTTCCAGGTTTTTCAGGCGTGAATTCTGGCTTGGTCAGTATCCTGTAGTTGACGCCGTCTATGACGCTCAGCGTATAGTAAATATCAGGCGTGACATTTATCTTCACAATTTCGCCAAGAGCAAAGCTGTCCTTGTCTGTGTGCAATGTTGGCTTCACAGCTTCTGCGAAAGTTGCAGTGTACTTCAGCCTCTCTATGCCAATCGTCGCATTCTGGAGCTCCACAACTATCGCATATCTTGTGCTGCTCAGGCCCGGCAGCGTGCATGTCTCTACACATGAGCTTTCCAAGACCCTGTCAATTGCTTGTGCTGTTGTCGTAGTGCTGGTAGCGTTCGCTGCAGTTGTGATGCTCGTTGTCGTTGTTATGTTCAATGTTGCATTTGTGTTGAGGTTGAATGTTATGTTTGACGAAACATTTCCATCCACAACATTCTGCGTCGTAGTTGTCACATTCGCTGTGTCATTTAATCCTACCACCACAAATCCTGTAGGCACACTTCCAGATTCAGGCAAGCTTTCAGCTATCAGCCGCCTTATCCCTTTGTCCTCAAGATATATCCTTGCAGTTCCGCTTCCATGCACTGTCGCATCGATCTTCAATGAATTTAATTCTCCAGAAACATCGAAGCCGAATGCGCCGCTCTCGTTGAATGTTGTGTTCACATTATAGATGCTTTCATTTCCTGGCTGCGCCACCAAGAAGCCCACTATGCTAGGATTGAAGAGGACGTAGCTGAATGCGAGCAGCAGGATCAGGGCAATAGCTATCGGGATCTTGCTCTGCTCCTTTCCAGGCATCATCGCAGCAAGCTCATTCCTTGTGCTGGCCAGAGAGCTCCCTCTACCATAATCCTCAGACCGAGGTTGCAGAGTCCTGTCTAGCTCACTTCTTTGCATATTTCCTCTTGGCCCTGTTCACGCAGGTCCAGACTGTTCTTTGGTCACGATTCAGGAGAGCGGCAATTTGCGCATAGCTCAAATTCAATTGAGAGAACATGTGGAAGCAGAGCGCCTCCATGACTGAAATTTTTCTGTCGGCAAAGACAGAGATTGGAATCAGAAGCCCAGAATATTTTGTGTCTCTTGGAGTTGTCCTTTTCTTCTTGACACGATCATAAGATGTCCAGATTGTCCTGTCATCTCTCTCCAGCAAAGCAGCTATCTGAGAGAAATGAAGCTGCTTCTCTTCCTTCAAAAACTCGACAATGGCTTCGAGAACTGCGATTGAGCGGTCATGAAAAATAGAAGTTGGGATCTTGATTTCCTGACTAGCAAAATCTGTAGAAATTTCTATACTTCCAGCCCTTTGAAGGCTTCTTCTGTATCTTTCAAGGGCTGAAAATGCTTTATCTCTCCTGAATCGCATTATTTCAGCCTTTTCAAGCAAAATACAACGATTTTGCTGAATTTTTACTTACAATGTAAGTAGAATTATATAAGCTTTTCCCAACTACTTCACGAAAGCATGCAAGGATATACAAAAGTGGCTATCATATTACTTACAATGTAGGTAGCATATATATAAAAATTGCGGTCAAGAAAACGATATTTGTCAGTTATTACTTACAATGTAAGTATAATTATTTAAGAATTATGCTCTTATTTTGTATACAAAAAGCATAATAAACAAGAAATATGGGAATAGTGACTGAATAAGCGTTTAAATGTTAAAAGAATAAGAATAATTGTTTCTAGTGCTTAAAGGACTGCTAATCTCTGTCAGATTATAGTTTTTCTTTATTATTTTCGATATCCCTTCAAGGTGACCCGCTCCAACAACCGCCAGCACTATCTTAT
>JAGVOV010000024.1 GCA_020052545.1 archaeon
TAATAAGCACCAAGCTTGATTCACTGAAGATGAGCCTGGAGAGCATGAACCAGAGGCTACAGAACATTGAGCAGATCACGCGAGAAGAAAGAGCCAAGAGATGGTAGCCTTTTTCTAGGCGTCGCTTTCTCAATTTTTGTCCTTGACCAGTTGACAAAGCTTCTCTCAAAAGGTGTTGACATAACTCTCCTTCCATTCTTCAGGCTCAGCTATCTGCAGAATTCAGGCGCAGGCTTCTCGATACTGAGAGGGCAGCAAGTCTTGCTTTCTATAATCTCTATAGTTGCTGTAGGTTTGATAATCTATTATTATCCTAAAATCAAGGACAAGGTTGTCAGGATCGCATGCGCCCTGCTCTTGGGCGGCGCTTTGGGAAACTTATATGACCGCGTCTTATTGGGCTATGTCCGCGACTTCATCTCTATCTCCATATTTCCGACATTTAACCTTGCTGACACGGCAATAACGGTCGCGATAATCTTGCTTGCGATAAGAATTAAGGATTAACGCTTCTTTTTCTGGAACTTAATCTTTTTGCCCTTTATCTTCTTCATGTCCTGTTTCAATTCCTCTATTATGGCCTCTTCCTTCTCTCTCTCTGCCTCTTCATGGGCCATGTCCCTCTCTGCATTCTCCATCTCTTTTGCTTCCCTTAAGAGCTCTTTCTCGACCTCGACAGCAGTCACATCTTCAATTTCTTTCTCTGCTCTCTCAAGGTTTCTTGCTTCTCTTGAAAGCTCTCTCTCCACATTGCTTTCAGCCTCGAATTTTTCTTCAACATCAATTCCATCAATCTCTTTCTCTGCTCTCTCAAGCTCCTTCGCTTCCCTTATGAATTCTCTCTCAATGGCCTTGTTCTCGCGCTTCTCGTCATAGAAGGGCATCATGCCGTCGAGCTCCCTCTCGACCCTTGCCAAAGGCTCCGGCATCTTTCCTGGTTTTCGCTCGCTGCCCTGAAGGAAGATGAACAGTATGCCGAACAACGAAGAAATGACGGCTAAGTAAGATGCTGTGCTCTGGGTCGCTATGATGAGGATTATGGAATTAAAAAAGAGCCCTGCGAACAATGTGGTGAAAAATCTCTTGTCAAACTTTCCATTCAACAGGTCTTTCAGCAATAATGCAGCTGCGCCTATGGCGACTAAGACAGCCAATGTCTCCACGATGGAAAGCCCTGCCGGCAGCCCCTTCATGCCTGTTATGGTGAAGAGAATAGAGGCTGCGTATAGAATCAAAAACACGAAATACTGTATCATGCTTTAAAGCAGAGCAGCTCGTTATATAAATATTTCTATGCGATAGTAGTGAAGAAATCTGAGTAGAAACATTTATATAAAACAATGCCAATAAAACCTGGATTGGACTTGAGGTGATGTTGATGTTTGGAAAAAGAGCTTTTATAACCCATCCGGTGTTTGTGGCGTTTATGGCATTCGTGCTTGGCCTGATAGTGATGGGCGTGCTGACATATCTTGGCTACACTAGCGGCATGGTCTGCGTTGCAGGAAAACCTTAGAACTCATCGAACTCTTGCATCTGTTTCAGCAAACCTTTTCTCTGTAGGTAATCAATCTGGCTCTTCTTGTACTTGAATATCACATCACCTTTTCCGTCACCAGAAAGCTCCCATGGCTCAATCAGGACAAGATCGCCTTCCCTGACCCAAAGCTTCCTCTTTAATCTTCCAGGAATCCTGCATACCCTTGTCTTTCCATCAAAGCAGCGGACTTTATTCCTGCTTCCGCCCAATCTTTGCTCAAGAACGCCGAAAGTCTGGTTGTTGCGAGGCATCATGACCCTGCTGAGCTCCTGCTGAAGCTCTTCCTGTTTTGCCTCCTCTTCCTTCTTTCGACTCATTGCTTTCTAGGTTTGTCTCGGCATATATAAACATTTGCTTAAAAAGATGTTTTGAAGATTTATTGTTTTTTCATTCCTTAGTACGTTCTGCGGCGTCGCTGATTGCGTTTTTTTGCTTCTGCTGCCGGTTTAAATTTTTGTGATGGCTCAATAAGAATTTCTGACACTCAACCAGAAAGTTGAACAGAATTGCCTAAGCACTGCCTTGTTTTACTGCTTTTTTCCGCACACCTGGCACTCTTTGTCATCAAGAAAAATATCAAAACCGCAGCCCTTGCACTTCTTCATCTTGTATTTTACGCGAGGCAGGCTTTCTTCAAGCTTCTCCTCATCGCTTTCTCTTTTGTCGTCGGCAAGCTCCTTGATCTCCTGCTTCTGCTTCACCTCTTCTACTCTGGCGAGGAAGCCTTTTGGCACATTTTCCATATTCATCTGCTTTTCCGTCGTGTGTGTCTTCTCTTCCACGACCTCTTCCTCCTCTAAAGTCGTGTTTGGAGCCTTGCAGAACGGGCATTCAGGCTCCAGCATGCCATAACTTTGGCCACAACCCTCACATTTGACGTTCCTCTTTATCTCCAGCTCAGCATCCTGACGCTCTTTCCTCCTCTTTCCCAGCAGGGCAAAAAGGAGCAGCAGGACAACGCCAAGGCCGCCATAGTACAGAGGATTCCTGAAAACATTCTTCTGCTTTATCGACCAGTCGTTAGGCCCTAAAGTCTGCTCAATAGGAGCCTGGGCGATTGTAGTCGTGACAGGCTTGCCAAATATGACATCTGTGCTGTTGCTGTCGTTTATTATGGTTAAGTCGGCTATGACAGCTACGCTAGATAACAGCAGCAAGACTAGAAGGATCCAACCTCTTTTTATCTTCATATGAAAAATTAATGCTCGGCTTTTATTTATACTTTACCATTGAGGCAAAATAGCTGTTTTGGTCTCACTTTCTGATTGTTTTTGTTCTCTAAAGCTGTTTTTTGATAATTTTTTTGGTTAGTTTTGTAATATATATTTTAAGTAATATTATTAATAAACATATAGTTTAGTTAATATATTTTTTATAAGATATTATCAAAAAAGTATATTAGATAATATATTTAAAAAGATTAAATATTTCTAGCAATAATAACAAATTTTAGCTCAAAATCCAACAAAATTGTGGCAAACTTAGCCAAAGGTAAAAAATTTTATAGACGACAAATCTAGTTCACGAGTTTTTTAGCAAACTAGATTTAAAGCA
>JAGVOV010000075.1 GCA_020052545.1 archaeon
AATTATGGGATGATTGAAAACTTAATATCAAAAGATCATAGCAATCTAAAAGAGGTCAGAGGCAATATTGCACAGCCCGGCCATGTGACTGGCGTTGCCAGACTGATATCTACGGACAGGGAAATAAATAAAGTTAAGAAAGACGAAATACTTGTGTGCAATCTCACAAATCCGAATTATGATCCAGTATTCGCTAAAATTAAAGGTTTGGTCACAGATGACGGAGGGATACTGTGCCACAGCGCCATAATGGCAAGGGAATTCAAGGTGCCGTGCATCATCGGGACGAAAATCGCGACAAAGGTGTTTAAGACTGGAGATATAATCGAACTAGATGCAGAGAAAGGAATAGTGAAGATTCTGAAGTAAATTATTTTACAATCGCGTAGCCAATAAGCCTGAACCTGTTGCCCAATCTTCTTGAGACAGTTATCCTCGCACCCTTGTCGGCGCATACAGGGATCTTCAATTTGCAGAAGACAAAGCCTTTCTCAAGTTTTGTGACGACTCCGACAGTTGCTGCAGAGTTGACATTCAACATCAAAGGTTCAAGCATCTTGATCGGCTCTACCTTCAATTCCTCTTTCGTGCCAAGGACACGCTCAAGCAGGTTGATCTCAAGCTTCAGCTCATAGAGCACCGGAGGCAATTTGTCAGGATGGCCGACTAGCGCTCCAGTGAGAGTGTCGCTCTTCACGATCGAAGGATCGAGATTAGTCATCAGGCCGATCGAGCCGCCGGGATGGACTTCATCCACATGCTTGTTCCCTGTGACAAGGCCTGTGACCTTTGTCTTTATCGGCTTCCATATCTTCTGGTTCTTCTCCTCAACTTCATGGCCCGGCCTTATCTCGACTTCATCGCCGACCTTGAAGATGCCTTGTTTCAGACTTCCGCCGAGGACGCCGCCCTGCAGCTTCTCTATCTCTGTGCCCGGCTTGTTGACATCGAAGCTTCTTGCGACGAGCATCACAGGCTCTTTAGTCGCATCTCTCTTTGGTGTGGGCATCTGTGTCTGTATGGCCCATGTCAGAAGATCGACGTTGAGATTATGCTGCGCTGATATCGGGATTATTGAAGAATTTTCATATCTGGTCCCTTTGAGGAAAGCCTTTATCTGCCCATAATTCTTCTTGGTCTGCTCCTCATCAACCAAGTCAATCTTGTTCTGCACGACAATGACTTTGTCGATCCCGATGATCTGCAATGCCATAAGATGCTCTTTTGTCTGGGGCTGCGGACAATCTTCCGCTGCAGAGATGAGGAGAAGCGCGCCATCCATTATTGTGGTTCCAGCCAGCATCGTCGCCATCAGGCTTTCATGTCCCGGAGCATCTACAAGACTTATGACGCGGACAGGCTCTGCGCCATCTTCCTTCACTGTAGTGAAATTATATGGCTCTTCTGCGCCTTTCCTCTTGTAGATCGTTAAGTCTGCATAGCCGAGCCTTATCGTGATGCCTCTTTTTATCTCCTCAGAATGGGTGTCTGTCCACTTGCCTGAAAGCGCCTTCACAAGCGTGGTCTTCCCATGGTCCACATGGCCTACAAGGCCGATGTTGACCTCTGGCTGCTCAAATGCTTCTTCCAAATTAGGCCCCCTTCTTGTGCTTCGCAGCAGGTTTAGGAGCTTCAGCGGCATCTTCTGCCTTGGCTGTGAAAATTGTCTCTTTCCCGTCTTTTGTTATCTTCAAGTTCAATTGCGCTGTCTTCTGATGCACTGTATTTCCGGCAACAGTCTTCCTTATCCTCTTGCCTTTCTCAAGGTTCCTGATGCCTGTGCCGCCATGGGCAAAGATCCTCTTCCTGTTTGTCCCGAAGATGTCTTTCCTCATAGGGAAACCTGCATCATCAGAGCCGCCTGTCAAGGAAAATTCATAGCCTGTCAGGCCGAACAATTCGCCCTTCAAGGTATCGCCAAGCTTCAATCCCAGAAAGCCTTTGACATCGTTCTCAGAAATCTCGCGCTGGACGCTCTTTCCTGTCTTTGGATCATTTATAACCGCTTTTATGCTTGCCATTTTCGCACCTTCCGAGGCACCGCCTCAGTCACCCAAACTATGGGAATATGATTGTGGGAAGGATGAGGCTTTATAAAGGTTTCTGAGCATGCTCAAGAACTTCAGGTTCTTGACACTTTGTGCTACGAACGCAAGTGAGTATGTAAAAAGCTTTCTGCAATATTATCTCTCAACAAGAATCTTCTTTTTTGCGAGGCTTTTGCTCATGGCTTCCATTATCAGTGCCTTTTCGAGGGCTATGATCCTCTGCGTTATAGTCCCTTTTGCATTTAATGTAAAAAGCTTCGTCTTTCCGAATTTTCTCGTGACCCTGACAATCCCATGTCTTTCCAAAACATCCCAATAATTGAACAAGGATGCCCTCGATATGCCTGCACCTTCTGCAATATCTTTTTTTGTGAAATCCGCGCCCTTGTTCTCTAGAAGAAAATCGGCTATCTTGAACAGCGGCATCTCTCCAGTAAGCTCCAGCAGCAATGATTCTTTTTTCATCATTTCCGGAATATTTAAGGCAAAGTATATAAATGTTTTCTTTCAGAGTCTAAAATCATGGACTTTTGGACTGACGAGCAGATAAAAGGGAAGATGCTTCATAAGCTTACGAGAAAAGGGAAATTTGAACACAGCCACACTGACATCAATAATCTGCAGGCAGGCTTTCCTCCGGAGCTGCGAGGCAGGGCAGCAAGGATTGCTGAAGAGCTCATCAAGGAAAGAGTCTTATATCTCAAGAAAACCAATTATGGCAAGCATGTTTCTATCAATCTAGGGATGAAGGACAGGATAATCAGTTACATCGATGAGTTCTTGGAGAAGGAGTAGTCAACAAACCTTAAGTGATTAATTTCTTCATCAAAACCATTATATAGAATGCAGCCTTCCTCTATGACATGAACTTCCAAGATTTGAAGAAAGTTGAGCACGCGACATTCTACATAGATTTGGCTTTCAGGAAGTCCAGAGAAGCGGCGAAGAATGAGCGCGGCCAGAAGTTCACGAGCGCAGAGAGGAAGAGCAAGAACATAGAGATAGCCAAGATATCGACATTCAAGCAAGTGCTTACTGACAACCTCAACAAGATCATAAAAGGCTTCCCTAACACAGACGGCTTGCCTGAATTCTACCAGGAGATGATAAAATGCTGCATCGACTACAATAAGCTGAAGAAAAGTCTTGGCGCTGTGAACTGGGCGATGAACATGATAAACGAGCTTTACAGGAAGCAAAGTCCCAAGCTGAAGTATGCCCAGAAAGTCAAAGATGTGAATGAGGCAAGGAACCATTTTTTCGGCAGGGTCTCTTCAGTCGTCAAGCAGATAGAGCCGAATCTTGTCTATCTTGAGGAATCCAGGAAGA
>JAGVOV010000166.1 GCA_020052545.1 archaeon
GATAATCATAACCAGAATCCTTTTCAGCCACATTGACAAGCACCTCAGAGCTTGTCGGCTTCTGTGCAGTGACAATGCCGTTGATCTCAGCCTCTTTGCCGTTGAGATTGTCCCCGAAATATATCTGCTTGTCAATGTCAGTGGGCTGGTTGAAAGCTATGATAATATTGTCAAAGTTCCTTGGCGGCACAGCATTCTCCTCAAGGATTGTCGTAGTCGTCTCATTGATTGTGCCGTTAGTCTGATTGATCAGCGTATCATTCACAAAAGTATCATTAACAAGGATTGTGGTCGAGACCGTAGTCAAAATTGTAGTGATGATTGTTGTAGGAATAGAAGTTTCAGCAGTCGTGTCTACAATAACATTGCTGGTCACTGTCGGCTCTTTTATGCTGAGAAGATAGACATACAGCACCAAGAGCGCCAGAATAAGCACTCCGAAAGTGATGAACTTCTTTTTTTCAAAATCCCCCATAATGCCCACTCATTCAGTTTTGTATTTAAACTTTATGGCTGCAAGCCTTATTTTTTATCTTTATCTCAGTGAGGCTCGGCAGAGACATGTTGAGATGCAGAAGGTTTTTATTCGGCTTCTGCCCGAGCAATATCTTGATGCATTCGTTAGCCTGCATGGCCGCAATCGAGTGTGTCAAAGTGTTCAGGACCCCAGAAGAACAGCAGCTCTCGTCAAAATTTGCCTTTGGAAACAGGCATAGGAAGCACGGCTTCCTTGGCATGAAGGCATGCACATATCCTTCATCCCTGACTGCGCTCGCAAAAATCCATGGCTTCTTGGATTTAAGGCAGAAAGCGTTGATGACTTTCCTCGTCTCTATGTTATCAGTGCAGTCTAAGATCAAGTCGGCTTTGGTAAGAGTTGTTATGTTTTGTTTTGATAGGGCTATATTTTTTATATCAATATCAACCCTCGAGTTTATCCTGCTCAGGTGCTTTTTCAGGGCTTTGGTTTTCAGTTCCCCTATGTCTTTCTCATCATACAGCGCCTGCCTCTGCAGGTTGTTCAGCTCAATGAAATCCGCATCTATCAGAAGAAGCTTTCCTATCCCTGCTCTTGCAAGAAGCTCGGCTGCGACGCTGCCCAAAGCACCGAGACCGACAATGGCAACACAGGAGTTTGCAAGCTTCACCTGGCTGCTCTTGCCAAAAAAAGCAATCTGTCTCGAGTACCTGTCCATAAGTATAGGTTGAGAAGAAATCTTTATATATATTGCCTTGGCTGAAACTCAGGATGACAGAAGAAAACCCCACTGATGAGGAGCTTTTTGAGCAGCAGAAGACCGGCAAGCCCCCTTCTGGCGTGTGGCAGAATGTCAGCATATTCTTCGGTTTTGTGTCTATTGTGGTATTTGCCCTGCTGATAGTATTTTGGGATTTAATAGGTAGCCTTTCAACGCTTTTTTTCGTGGCGTTTGTGGCGACAAGCCTCACGACATTGGCTGCTTATTTCGTGCAGTGGGGCAAGATGAAAGAAGGATTGAGCATGTTCGGCACAGTCATAATGTTTATCAACATGGCCGCCTTAGTCTTTTTGATAACCTATTCTATCATATTATAAAAAAAGATTATAGAAAAAAATGGGCTTAATTCGCCCTTCTTCCGTTCGCTCGGTTGCTTGGCCTCATCTTCTCAGCTCCTTTGCCTTTATGGCGCAAACCGCGGCTTTCCTTGCCTGGGCTTGTCAGGCCTCTGAAGACCTTGCTCCTGTTTGCTGGATGTGCGACCCATGAGACACGCTTGTCAGCCAATATCGAAGGATGGGCCTTGTCTGCCATGACGACCTCGAACCAGTGATAATTGCCGTCTTTCGCGGCAAAGTAGCTGCCTAGAACTTCGCAATTCGGGAAAGCGTCATTTGCCCTCCTCTCTGCGATTTCCTGGTAGCTCATTGAAAGCGCGACTGAATTGGTCCTGTGCTTGCTTCTCCTCGCTTTCCTGTTCCTTCCTCTGACGTGGCCGCCGCCAATGACTCTCTGTCTAACGACAATATAGCCTAGCTTTGCCTTGAATCCCAGGCTTCTTGCCCTGTCAAGCCTTGTAGGGTGAGCAAGCCTTAATGTCACAGGCTCCTGTCTCCATGCGACCAATCTTTCCTTAAGAAGTCTCTTACTCTCATCATTGCCTGCTTGCCAGGCCTGCCTCAAATACTTGAATAATGCCATCTTATTGCCTCCATTGTTTTCTGGAACGAAGTTCTATGGACGCTGACGTTCCTGCGTCCTTCGTTCAGGATGTTCAGGCGAGCAAGCCTACATTCATCCTCAGGAGAGGGTGTTTTTGGGGCTTTATAAACATTTGGGAAAAATTTAAAACTAGGCCCGTATTTAGGCCATTTATGGGGTGGTATTAATGATAAATTGGTTAGCTGTTTTGGTTTCGGCGATAGTCGCGATGGCGCTTGGCGCTTTATGGCATTCAAGGGCGATGTTCGGGCCTATGTGGGCAAAGCTCAGCAAAATGACCACCAAAGATATGAAGGCTTCTCCAAAGATCTATTCCATAGCTTTTATCAATAGTCTGATAAAAGCGGCCATACTGGCGGTTTTCATATCTATGACTTTGACAACTGGCATATTGGCTGGTATTTTTCTAGGCTTCCTGGTATGGCTAGGCTTCGTCGCAACAGTGAGTTTAAGCGCAGTGCTGTGGGCAAAAAAGCCGGTTGAGGTCTACCTGATAGAAGTGGGTTATGAGCTGCTCGCATTCGTCGTTATGGGGATTATACTTGCAGTGTGGTAAATAATATAAACCACATTTTTTTCTTTTCAAAAAAGGTAGTTAAATGGATGTCGACAGCGGAAACATGAAACTTATCTTGGAACGCTTTCCTGAGCAGATCGAAGCTGCCTTGGATCTTGGTAAGAGCATCAAGGTAAAGGGCAGCATAAAACAAGTGATAATTGCAGGCTTAGGCGGGAGCGCTGCCGCAGCCGAGATATTGAAAGTTTATCTTAGCAGAGAGAAGCTTCAAATCACGATACACAGGGATTATCTCCTTCCGGAATTCGCTGATGAAGCAACGCTTGTCTTCGCCTCATCGTATTCTGGCGACTCAGAAGAGACTTTGTCATGCTACAGGAGCGCAATGAGAAAAGGCTGCAAGATCATAGGGATAAGTTCAGGCGGCAAATTGCAGGAATACTGCAAAAGGGACAAAGTGCCTTTTGTCCTCCTTCCATCAGGACTTCCACAAAGGCTTGGCACAGGCTACATGTTCTTCCCAATATTGACAATATTGCAGGATTCTGGGATCATCAAAGACAGGTCAAAGGATATCCGCCAGATGCTGGCTTACCTCAAAGAAAATGATTTCCAGGAGCCAGCCAAGAAGATTGTGCAGAACATCGGCAAGAAAGTCCCTATAATATATTCTTCATTGAGGTTCTGGCCGATAGCCATGAAATGGAAGATTGACATAAATGAAAATGCGAAGATAGCGGCTTTCTATAACATCTATCCGGAGTTCAACCACAATGAGCTCAATGCATACACTAATAAGACCATAGATGCTCACATACTGATATTGAAGGATGATGAGGAGATTGACAGGATAGACAGGAGGATGAGAGTGACTTCAGGAATATTCAAGAAGCGTGGTTTCACCGTGACAGAAGTGAGCATTAATGGAAACAACTATCTCACGAAGCTTTTCAGCGGCGTCATGCTTGGTTTATGGGTGTCGTATTACCTTGCGCTTGCGCTTGGGATCGATCCGACACCGGTGCCGATAATAAAAGAGCTTAAGGATGCGTTAAGATGAATGACTGGCTTATCGTCATAATGAGCTTTGTATCATTGCTTGCGATATACTGGGTGCTATTCGCCCAGAAAAAATACAATGAGACTTTCCTCGACTACTTCCAGCCCAAGAATGCTGAGCAGAGGAAGAAATTCGAGGAACTGCAGAAAAAGGAACCAGGTAATAAATCATGACTTTTTTATCTTGTAGGCTTCAAGCCTCTTGGAGAGTGTGCGCTGTGTTATCATATCAGCTCTAAATTCAAAATAGTTCGCCAATGTCTCATAGACCTTCCAGCTGAATACATGAGTATTACCAACGATACCCGGAAGCCAAAAACTTGTGTAGCTTGACATAAAATGCCTATACCCGGCACGTGGTGCACAGATTTTCTCAGAAAACTCTTCTTTGAATATTTTCTTTTTCTTTTCAGGGTCCTGCTTTGGCAATCTCTCATCTGATTGTAGAATTTCGGTAAGGCCGTCAATTCTGGCAAGTTCATAGCCAGCTACCTTGAGTATCGGGCCATAGGGCTTGAGCTTTGTGTAAACAAAACCAATCTTATGGTCAATAGTTTCATATGTACCCCCCATCTTCATAGCTAAAGCAACAATGTTTATAAAACTGAGTGCTGGACGAAAAGACTGAGGCAAAGGCTTTAATTGACTGGAATGTAGTGAGCAGATAGTAGCAATATAATCTGTTGGTACTTCAATAACATTTATTAAATAAGGCGCTTGTCCATGGAGTATGGTCAAATATCTGGGCATAGATCTGGGCGGCACAAAGATTGCTGCGGGAATTGTCAATGAGAAAGGGAAAGTCCTGAAAAGGGCGGTTGTCCCGACAGAAGGGGAGAAAGGCCAGGATGCGATAGTCCAGAACATACTCAAAGCTGTAGACTCCGTATATTCCAAGGATGTCAAGGCTTTCGGGATGGGTGTCCCTGGCAGCGTCGATTTTGATAATGGCATCATAACAAGCACTGCAAATCTTCCTATAACGAATCTGGCAATCCGCGACATATTGCAGAAGAGATACAAGAAGCCAGTCTTCCTCGACAACGATGCGAAGGCTTTTACTCTTGGAGAAGCCATATTTGGTGAAGGGAAGAAATACAAGCATGTCATTGGAATAACTCTCGGAACTGGTGTCGGGGGTGGCCTCGTCATAGACAAGAAGATCTATCATGGAAGGGGCAACGCCACAGAGTTCGGTCATATGACAATCTTCTTCAATTCTGACAGGGAAAGGAAAGGCAACAAGGGCGACTTCGAATGTTTTGTCGGCACAGTCGCAATAAAAGAGATGGCAGCCAAGCTTGACATGAAGGATGCCTTTGAGCTGCACGAAGAGGCAAAAGCAGGCAACCATGATGCGCTTCAGGCGTGGCATACGGTAGGAAAATATCTTGGCATATTGCTTTATAATATCACACGCTCTGTCGATCCCGACATAATAGTGTTCGGCGGCAACATAAGCAACAACTGGGACTTCTTCTGCAAGAGCATGGAAGATGAGCTGAAGCTGCGCCTTCAGTCTGACATCCCGATATTGGCAAGGTCAAAGATGACTGACAGCACCATTGTCGGTGCTGCTTGCTTGGCGATGGCCAAACCCTAAACTTTTTAAAACAAACTGCTTTATTGCTTTCTATGCTCATAAAGAAAGTCCGCCTCAAGAACATCAGGAGCTATATAAATGAAGAGATAAAATTCCCTGAAGGCAGCACGCTGCTTGCTGGAGATATAGGGAGCGGTAAGAGCACCATCCTTCTTGCGATTGAATTCGCATTCTTCGGCCTGAAAAGAGGAGAGCTCTCAGGCGAGACTTTGCTCCGTGCCGGTACCAGAGAAGGCAATGTGGAAGTGACATTCACTATCGATAGCAAAGAGATAGTGATATCAAGGAACATCTCAAAAGGTAAGGACAGCATAAAGCAAGAGGCCGGATTCATCGCGATTGATGGAGTGAAAGAAGACATGACCCCTGTTGAGCTGAAAGCCAAGGTGTTTGAGCTCTTCGGCTATCCGATAGAGCTGGTGAGCAAGGGCAAAGACATAATCTTCAGATACACTGTCTATACCCCACAAGAGGAGATGAAAAGAATCTTGTTTGATGATCCTGAATCGAGGCTCGACACTTTAAGGGTCGTCTTCAACGTCGACAAATACAAGAAAGTCCAGGACAATGCTGTCATCTTTGCCAAGGAGACAAGGACAAAGATAAGGGAGCTTAATGCCGGCATACTGGATTTGGAGGCGAAGAAGGCAGAGCTTGAGAAGGATGAGTCTGAACTGCAGCAGAAAGGCTCATTGCTGCACGAAATCAACAAAAATTTCAGGCACAAGAAAGAGATTGCAGGCATAAAGAAGCAGAACCTGGATAGGGAAGAGAGGAACAATGAGCTCTACAAGGAGAGCAAGAGCAAGTTCGATGTGCTTTTTGTCCAAGCCAAGGAAAAGTCCGAGAGGAAGAAGAAGCTGTCAGATTCTTCAGAGAAGCTGAAGCAACAGATTGCTGAGCTGAGGCAGAGGCATGATTCTATACATTATGAGAAATTAGATTTTGATGAAATTTCATTGCAGAAGCAGATAAATGCGCACAAGGCAGATGTTGATGCAAACAGGGAAGGCAAGGCGAAGACAAATGCCGATATAAATTCATTGAAGGAAAGGATAGCAAGCTTCGACAAGGAGAAGCAGAAGAAGCAGGATTTGATAAAGAGCTTAGACGAAAAAAAGAGATTATTGTCAGAGACAAAGAAAGATGAAGAAGCTGTCAAGTTTGTCGAGAAGGAACTGAAGAGGTCAGAGTCGGAGCTCGATGAGAAAAACAGGGAGCTTGCATCTGTCGAGACATTGATGAAGAACTCACATGAGCTGAAGACAAAGATCCTAGAGCTGGACAGCTGCCCGATATGCCTACAAAAGGTTGATGAAGGCCACAAGCACAGCATAACTGAGAAAGAGGAGGCAAAGCTGAATGAGCTTGACACTCAGCTCAATGCTTTGACAAAAGAGATCAAGATGCTTGAGCACAAGAAAGCCGAACTTTCTTCAAAGAAGCAGGAGATCGAAGAAGCTGCAAAGAAGGAAGCCAGCTTGGTCTCAGAGATAAGATTCTTTGAATCAAGCATAAAGGATTTTGAGATGAAAGAGGCAGAGAACCATCTGATAACGAAGAGGCTTGAGGAATCTGAATCAATCTTGATAAAACTAAATTCTTTTGACGAAGCCGGTAAGCAGGCCCAGATATCCCATTTTGAGCAGCTCAGGAAAAAAGTCATGGAGATGAATGCGAAGAAGAGCGAGAAAGACAATATCGCTGTCATGGTAGAGAAGAGCGAGAAAACCCTGAAAGATGCCGAGGCTGATTTTGCCAAGCTTGATGAGGAAGTGGAAGCGATAAAATCCCAGCTGAAGGAGACACAGTCTTTCCTTGATGCCAAAAAGGACACAAAAGATATCTATTCGAAGGCAAGATCAGAGCATGAATCTGCGCTCAAGGAGATGCAGGCCGTCGAGCTTGAGAAAGTGGCTGCAGAGAAGGAGATTGAGGGGTTGCAGAGGATAATAAATTCCTTAAAGGCAGAGATTGAGATCAAACAGAAGAGCAAAGAGAAGATAGAATATCTGAAGAGGCTGCAGGGCTGGCTCGAAGACTATTTTGTCAATGTTGTGGCTTCTATAGAGAAGCAGATAATGGCCCGCATACATTACGAGTTCAACAATCTTTTCAGGACATGGTTCAGCATGCTGATTGAGGATGACCTGATAAACGCGCGCCTCGATGACAGCTTCACGCCTCTTGTGGAGCAGAACGGCTACGAGATTGGTGTCGAGAACTTATCTGGCGGAGAGAAGACGAGCTGCGCTCTGGCTTATAGGCTTGCGCTGAACAAGGTGATAAACGACCTGATAAGCACGATAAGGACGCGTGACATCATAATCCTTGACGAACCGACAGACGGCTTCAGCTCTGAACAGTTAGATAAAGTGAGGCTTGTCCTGGATGAGCTGAAGATGAAGCAGATACTTTTGGTCAGCCACGAGAGCAAGATAGAGAGCTTTGTCCAGAACATAATAAGGATAGCGAAGACAGACCACACAAGCAGGATTCTAGTTTAAGAACATCAAAAACACATTCCCCCAGACAGTCAAAATAACAAAAGCAATCAGGAAAGAGGGCACGAAAGGGACGCCATTCTTTATCAGTACTTTTTTCATCTTGCCCTGAGACTGAAGCTTGACGAGCTTCGCAATGTTCTCCTTCGATATGCCAAGGTCTTTTGGGCCTGTTATCCTCTTGCCCTTGTAGAAGACATCTTTCGCAATCCAGTCTCCCTCAGTCAGCTCGCTGGGCTTCACCATCTTGAGCATGCAGCTCTTCTCGACAGCCTTGACAAAGACGAATGTGAAAGACATCAGGATGGCCATGAAGGCGGCCATTAGCAGCAGCAGCCTAAGGGCAGGAATTTCTGTACCGAATGAAACAACCATCATGACGAGCGCAAATATTATTGAAGCTATCTTCATGAACTTCACTGATTTGATATCAGAGATTTCCTTCCAGCTATTCCAGAACTGCTTCCTGTTCTTCATCGCCAGGCCAAGGCTCCAGGCGAGCCCATAGAAGGCGCCTACGATGAATGTGTAGGTGAAGAACAGCACAAGCAGCGGGACAGAATTGAAATGGTAATCCAATCCGAGAAGCGCGCCTATTGCCATCAGCATCTTGCTGTCTCCTCCGCCCCACTGGCCAGAATAGAACATAAGCATCGCCACAAGGAATGCGGCAGCTAGGCCAATAGCGCTGTAAAGAAGATAGGAAAAATTCCATACTATCAGGGAATAGACAAGATTTATACCGACTCCGAAGAATATCATGCTGTAGTTTGCCCAGTCAGGGACTTCTCTTCTTTCAAGGTCAGTGTAGCTGCCTATCACCATCAGGACAAGGCATGACACGATAGCTATGGTTTCAAGCAGCATAGTGAAAAGAAGCAATTATATTATATAAATAACTTACCTAAAGTGAGGGTCTTCTCTTAATTTTGTTTAATATGAACTCTTTCATTTTCTCTGCATTTTGTTCATTTAAGCCATCAATATGAGCAGCTGCTGAGGAAGAACCACCTGCATTTTCAATGTGGAGATCATAAAGCCCAAACATCCTATCCAATATATCTTGATCCACAAAAACATTTTGTATTTTATCATATTGCAATGTAATCTCTGATCTTGAAATAACACCCTTTTTTACTACCATCATTTCACTAGTAAGATTATAAAAATAATTCTTGTAATAAAATCTCTGATAAATATAAACGAGCACCAATACAATCAAAAAGCAAATTGAGGGTATTCCTATAAACAAGAATAATATTGTGCCCAAACCTTCATCAATCTTACTTTTATTTAAATAATCAGCGATCAATGCAAAAAAATAAACTAAAACAAGAAGAACTCCAATAAAAACGCCAAAGACACCAGATATGGTTTTCTTGACAACCTTTCTAGGTTCCAACGGCAATTCATTACAAGTTGTTCCAGGAGTGCAATAAATTTGTTGAAGCATTTAAAACATAACCAATCCTAATATATATAAACTTTTTGATTTTTAATTAAATAAGACCCAAATAAAGCAGTAAATGTTATTGTACGCTTTTTGCACAAGTTTTAAATATACTTAAGGCAATGTCTGTATAGGGGGTTGCGATGAAGAAGGCCATTCCAAAGCACATTGCCATAACGATGTCAGGGATAAGGCAGTGGGCTGAGCAGCATGGCAGGAAAGAGGAAGAGGCATACAGGGTAAGCTTCAATGTGCTGAATGAGCTGATCAAGACGCAAGTGAAGCTCAACATCCCTATAATCTCTGTCCTTGTCATGGCAGAGAAAGACACAGAAGAATTCTCTCCTATGTCTGACGCCTTCCTTGATTTCCTGAATGGCCTTAAGTCGGATCCTTTAATCCTTAACAACAAGATGAAAGTGGTTTTCATAGGGAAATGGTATGATCTTCCAGGCAGGATTGTCGAAGCCATAAGGACAGTCATAGAGACAACAAAGAACCATGACACCTTTTTCCTGAACTTATGCATCAACTATGACGGCCATGAAGAGATTGTGGATGCGACAAAACTGGTGGTGAGGAAGATACTTGCAGGGAAGCTTGATGTCGAATCTGTCAATAAGGACAGGATAAAAGAAAATCTGTACAGCAGCTATCTGCTCCGTCCAGAGCTCATAATAAAGACAGGTATGAAGCAGAGGCTTGGTACTTTCCTGCTTTGGGACGCGGCATATGCTGAGATAATGTTCCCTAAAATATTATGGCCTGACTTCAATGAGGCAGAATTCAGGCGCTGCTTCACTGAAGGCTATCAAAAGCTATAAATATTAACTAAATAAGGCACAATAAAAACAAAAAAGAGGTGACACTATGGATTTCAAGACTCTCAAAGACTTTGATTATAAAGGAAAGAAAGTGATTCTAAGGGTTGATTTCAATGTCCCTGTCAAAGATGGCAAGATAGAGGATGACAAGCGCATCAAGGCCAGCTTGCCGACAATTAACTATCTTCTGCAGCAGAATGCCAAGCTGATGGTCATAGCGCATTTCGGCGAGCCGAAACAACCAAGCCCAGAATTTAGTTTAAAGATAGTTGCTGACAGGCTTTCCTCTTTGCTCAACAGGACTGTTATCTTTGTGGATGAGATTACAGGTGAGAAAGCGAGAGCTGCATGCTCAGGCATAAAGGAAGGAGAGATTGTCTTGCTGGAAAATCTGAGGTTTAACCCAGGCGAGACCGCAAATGACGAAAGTTTCGCTAAAGAATTAGCAAGCTATGCAGAGCTCTATGTCAATGATGGCTTTGGAGTAAGCCACAGGAAGCATGCAAGCGTCGCAGGCATACCAAAGTTTTTGCCGGCTGCAGCTGGCTTCCTGATGGAAAAGGAATTGAATGCGCTGAGCTTCGCCCGTGACAACCCAGAGCATCCTTTCATCGCAATCTTTGGAGGCGTGAAGATATCCACAAGGATCAAGCTTATCGAAAATTTCCTGAAGCGCGCTGACAAATTGCTCCTTGGCGGCGCGATGATATTCACTTTTTACAAGGCTCGCGGCATTGAAATAGGAAAGAGCATTGTTGAGCCAGACTTTATTGAGATGGCAAAAAAGCTGCTTGAGCAATATCCGGACAAGATAGTTTTGCCGATTGATTTGATTGATGCGGCAGGGTTGAAGGTCGGAAGTGAGTTCCATCAGGTTGATTTCTACCATATGGAGCCAGACAAGATTGCAGTTGATATTGGGCCGAAGACTGTTGAGCATTTCCTTGAAGAGTGCAAAAACGCCAAAACAATCGTCTGGAACGGTCCCATGGGGGCATTCGAGATTCCGGAGTTCGCTGTTGGAACAAACAAGCTCGCTCAGGGCTTGGCTGGCCTAAATGGGTGCAAGGTAATAGTGGGAGGAGGAGATAGCGCGGCTGCAATAGCCCAAATTGGGTTGGAAAGCAGTTTTTATCATATCTCCACTGGCGGAGGGGCCTCTTTGACCTTTTTAGAGGGAACAGAGCTTCCAGGAGTTGCTGCTTTGCGTGAGAGCCTCAATAAGTTCCGCTAAGCCTTGCGAAAGATTTATATATTTGTATGGATTTGTGTGGTTATCTTTTTAAGCGGTGAGGTAGAAATTATGGTTTCAAAAAAGAGAGCTGTTTCTGGGCATAGGAAAGTTGTTAGAAGAGTGGCTTCTAAAATCATCAGAAGAAAGGTGAAAGTGCGCATTTACAAGCGGACAATGATTGTCAACAAGAAGCCGGTGAAGATAGACATATTCATGCCTGAGCCATGGTCAAGGGTCGAAAAATACAAGAAGATCAAGGCAAAGAACGAGTATATAACGACTTATTAATTTCTTTTTTCCCTTCTTAGGAAATCTCCCCTGTCTATTATGTTCTTCAGCATCAGCTTCTGCCTCTTGCTGATCTTTGCCAAGCCAAGGTTTTCGTCTTTCATATTCTGGATCAAGACTAAGCCAGAGTCTACATCCATCTTCCTGACAGAATCCTCGAAAACGTCCCTGCCGCACAGGAAAAGCCATTCTGCCTTCTCATCTATGAAAGCTTTCCTGTCAGAATGTTTTGACAAGAAATCTAGCAATGCGACACTCGGCTCGAATTTTCCATTTTTTTCCTCGCCTAAAAAAATTCCCAATGCCGCGGGTTTTTGAGGGACCTTTTCCTTTATCTCCATCAATCCAGAATCTGCCTGAAAATATTCATTTCCTATCTTGATGATATCTTTCA